>JBOFXU010000209.1:0-2901 GCA_051654305.1 Bacteroidales bacterium
TTCCGTATATGAACCTTCGAAGAAGAATACTTCGGAGTTACCCTCAAACGCAAGAATGTGCGTACAGATACGATCCAGGAACCAACGGTCGTGCGAGATAACCACAGCACAGCCCGCAAAGCTCTCAAGACCCTCTTCAAGAGCACGAAGCGTATTTACATCGATATCATTGGTTGGCTCATCGAGTAGAAGCACGTTCGCTTCTTCTTTAAGCGTAAGTGCAAGGTGCAGGCGATTACGTTCACCTCCCGATAGCACTTTACATAGTTTTTCCTGATCAGCTCCTGTAAAGTTGAAACGTGACAGATAAGCACGGGCATTGATCTCGCGTCCACCCATACGGATAGTTTCTGTTCCGCCCGAAACAACCTGATAAACGGTTTTCTCAGGGTCAATAGATGAGTGCGACTGATCTACATAACCTACTTTTACCGTTTCTCCTACTTCAAATGTACCCTTATCGCTCTTTTCCAGACCCATAATCAGGCGGAAAAGGGTAGTTTTACCGGCACCATTCGGACCAATAATACCTACAATACCATTTGGAGGAAGCATAAAGTTCAGATCGTCAAACAATACTTTTTCGCTGAAAGCTTTAGCCACACCGATTGATTCGATAACCTTGTTCCCCAGTCGAGGTCCGTTCGGGATAAAGATCTCAAGCTTTTCTTCACGCTCTCTCGTATCCTCGTTCAATAATGCATCGTACGAGTTCAGACGAGCTTTTCCTTTGGCGTGACGAGCCTTCGGAGCCATGCGCACCCATTCAAGCTCACGCTCAAGTGTCTTACGACGTTTGCTTGCCTGTTTCTCTTCCATCTCCATGCGCTTGGTTTTCTGCTCCAGCCATGAGGTGTAGTTTCCTTTCCAAGGAATACCTTCACCACGGTCAAGTTCCAAGATCCAGCCAGCTACGTGATCCAGGAAGTAACGGTCGTGGGTAATTGCAATAACCGTACCCGGGTATTGGTTAAGATGTTGTTCCAACCAGTCGATTGACTCAGCGTCAAGGTGGTTGGTCGGCTCATCCAGAAGAAGGATATCCGGCTCCTGAAGCAACAGACGACAAAGAGCTACACGTCGACGTTCTCCTCCTGAGAGATGTTTTACCAACTGATCTTCCGGTGGACAACGGAGTGCATCCATTGCACGCTCCAGTTTATTATCCAGATTCCACGCATCAGTTGCATCAATTTTGTCCTGCAATTCAGCCTGGCGTGTAATGAGAGCATCCATTTTATCCGGATCATCCAGAACTTCCGGATCACCGAATTTCATGTTTACCTCTTCGTATTCAGCCAGGGTATCAATAATCTCCTGTACACCCTCCTGTACGATCTCTTTGACCGTTTTCGTGTCGTCAAGTTGTGGCTCCTGTTCAAGATACCCCACAGAGTACCCCGGAGAAAAGACCACATCCCCTTGGTATGATTTCTCAACACCGGCGATCACTTTTAATAAAGTAGATTTACCCGAACCATTCAAACCAATGATACCAATTTTAGCACCATAGTAGAACGAAAGGTAGATATCTTTCAATACTTGTTTGTGAGGCGGAAATGTTTTACTCACTCCCACCATCGAGAAAATAATTTTCTTATCGTCAGACATAGTATATGTGTTTAGTTTGTTTCAAAAATTTTTAACCGATAATTCCTGTATGTTGCAGTAGGATCTTCAGCCCGATACCGATCAGAATAACCCCACCGATAATCTCCATCGGGAGATTGTATTTATTGCCGAATTTTGTACCGAAACTTGCTCCGGCAAAAGCGAAGAAGAAGGTTGTTGCTCCGATAATGATCGTCGGAAGTGCCACCTTAATCTGAAGAAATGCAAATGAAACACCTACGGCAAGGGCATCGATACTGGTAGCAAATGCAAGACTGATCAGTGTAGCGATCTTCGTTGGGTCAAATCCAGGAGAGTCGTCCTCATCCGAACTCATACCTTCACGGATCATTTTTACTCCTAAAAAGCTGAGCAGTCCGAAGGCAATCCAATGGTCGTATGATTCGATCTGTGACTTGAAGCTAATGCCTGCAGCCCAACCCAACAGGGGCATAAGTCCCTGAAATAATGCCATAAAAAAGGCAATACGAAAAATATGCCGGACATGAAACTTGTCCATAATAATACCGGCAGCAATTGAAACAGCCAGGCTGTCCATCGATAACCCAATCGCAATCAGTATGATTTCCAGGATACTCATAATGGTGTTGTTTTTATAGTTTTATTCCAAAATGGAAGTTTATAGGTGACATTGAACTGAAAGAGAGCTCCTCCCGAATTGTTGTTGTTGATCCCGTATCCGGGGATAAACCACACTCGACTCTCTTTTAACTTAGATGAGGTGATGAGTATATTATAACGCACATCCCATCCCAAAAAGAGATTTTTAAGCAGGTTTACCCGCAACCCAGCAACTCCCTGAGCATACGAGGCTGAAGCCTTCTGACCTGTAATATCTACCACTTGCGATTCGCCCCAGTAGTCGCTTCCCTGAGTCACATTGTAGATGTCATAGTTCACTCGGGCATAGCCGTAACGAATCCCCACAAAGAAGGCATTATTGTTCTTTTCCATAATGGCATAGTTCAACCCTATGCGCGCATAAGGAGAGGGTTTCGCTTTGAACGTAAAACCTTCTTCACTATTTATGTTGGCATACCCCATACCCAATTCGATAATCGGGTAATATTTGTTTTTTATTCCCAGCTCAAGTGCAACTTCTGTCTGAAGTTTCTCGCCGTTGAACGCAAACATAGCCGGTCCGGCGAGGTCAGCACTTACATACAGTCCCGTGATTGTCGGTATCGTATCCGGCTTGAGCAATTTCAGATCCTTCACCCCCTTATTTTCCTTCGCTTTCTCTTGAGCAAGGGAAGGCGTGGCACAGCA
>JBOFXU010000210.1:0-2014 GCA_051654305.1 Bacteroidales bacterium
GAAGTTGCCGGTACAATCGAGGGAGTCGCTCTTAGAAAAGGGGCAGGGGTTTCATTTCATAATATTGTGACTCAACATGGGGAAATATTACACAATCATGATCATTCAGGCATTTTACAAGATGGTCGTTTATTGTTAGTGGATGCTGGGGCTGAAACCTCCATGAAATACTGTTCCGATTTTACGCGTACTTTCCCTATAAATGGTAAGTTTAGCCCACTTCAGAAAGATATATACCAGGTTGTTCAGAAAGCATACGAAGAGTCAATCCAGATGGTGAAACCTGGAATCTTATTTAAAGAGGTTCATCTTTTTGCCGCTAAAACGGTTGCGCAAGGACTGATTGATCTCGGATTTATGAGGGGTAATGCTGATGATGCTGTGGCGAATGGGGCTCATGCGTTGTTCTTCCCTACGGGGTTGGGACATCAGATGGGGCTTGATGTACATGACATGGAGGCTTTAGGAGAGCAATTTGTAGGTTATGCAGATGGTCTAACCCGAAGCGCTCAGTTCGGACTACGTAACCTAAGAATGGCTAAGGAGTTGCGTCCGGGACATGTGATGACCGTTGAACCAGGAATCTATTTTATTCCGATTTTAATTGAAAAATGGAAAAGAGAGGGCATAAACAGTGAGTTTGTAAACTTTGATAAATTGGAGCAAATGTTAGAATTCGGAGGCATTCGAATTGAAGACGATGTTCTTGTAACGGATCAAGGCTACAGATTGCTGGCTGACAAACGAATTCCCTTTACAGTGGCCGAAATTGAATCTGAAATGGCTCGTTAGTTAAATAGTTGATATTAAATGCGGTGTTGGTGTTTTAGTTAACGCTAATACCGTATTTTTTTGTAAAAAATGTTTCAGGTTAACTGAATTGTTATCCAAAATTTATAACTTCGGGCAGTTTTTGAATATATTAGAGCATGAGATATAATATTTTTGGAGTTAAAGTCTTTTTTTTAATGCTGTTGATGTCAGCACCTCTTTTGGCCGCTGAGCCGTTTAAAGTGGTAATTGACCCAGGACACGGTGGAAGAGACCCGGGAGCGATCGGTCGAAAAAGCAAAGAGAAGAATATTAATCTGAATGTTGCATTAAAACTTGGCCAGAAAATAAAGAATAAAAATTCAGATGTCAAAGTGATTTACACACGAAGCTCTGATAAATCAATAGGGTTACAGGATCGGGTGGATATAGCAAACCGTTCGAAGGCCGATTTGTTTATTTCAATACATACAAACTCCATCAAGGCGACATCCGTTCGGGGAACAGAAACCTATACGCTCGGATTAAACCGTTCGGAGGAGAACTTAGAAGTAGCAAAACGCGAAAACTCGGTTATTCTTCTCGAAGATGACTATAAAGTGAAATATGAGGGCTTTGATCCTAATTCTGCTGAATCTTACATTATGTTTGAGATGATGCAGGATAAGCATATGGATCAGAGTATTCGTATGGCTTCACTGATCCAGGATAATTTCAAGCGAAAATCAAACCGTCCCAGCCGCGGTGTGCGTCAGGATGCATTTCTGGTGCTCCGTAATACGGGAATGCCCAGTGTTTTGGTAGAGTTGGGGTTTATCTCCAATCCGGGTGAAGAGTCTTATCTGAATTCCAGTAGTGGACAGGAGTCTCTGGCAGAATCGATCTACCAGGCGTTTAATCAGTTTAAGAGCGAGTTTGATAAACGCAACGGGAATAAGCCAGTGACACGGGGTATTGGTATTTCCACTCCACAGTCAGCCAGTCGCCCGGTTGCTCAGGATACTCCCAAGGTGACAAAGAGTACAACATCGACTAATTCTTCATCGGGAAGTGTGAGATATAAGATTCAGATACTAACGCATCCCGAAAAGTTGAATCTCCGTTCAAAACGCTTTAAAGGATTGTCCCCAATCGATTACTATTATGAGAAAGGACAATACAAATATACGTATGGATCTTCAGCCAGCCGCTCGGAGATGGAACGGCAGCGACGTCGTATTGCTCATCTTTTTAAAGATGCATT
>JBOFXU010000211.1:0-11475 GCA_051654305.1 Bacteroidales bacterium
ATGAGCTATGCTCAACTCAAAGGAGCTAAGATTATTGGACCAAACTGTCCGGGGATCATTTCGCCAAATAAATGTCTGGCAGGGATCATGCCTGGAAATATCTTTAAGGAAGGAAAAACTGGAATAATTTCACGAAGTGGCACACTGACTTACGAAGTTGTAGATGATCTAACCCGTTCTGGAATCGGACAGTCAACAGCTATCGGGATTGGAGGAGATCCAGTTGCAGGTCTCTATTATATTGAACTGCTTTCTGCTTTCGAAAATGATCCAGAAACTAACTCTATCGTACTTATTGGTGAAATCGGTGGTGATGCCGAAGAGCAGGCGGCTGAATATATACAAGCATATGTCTCGAAACCTGTAGTAGCCTTCATTGCAGGAGCATCTGCCCCCCCGGGGAAACGGATGGGACATGCAGGAGCTATCATTTCGGGAGGAAGCGGTACAGCGCAAGAGAAAAAAGCGGCATTCCGGGAACGGGGAATTCCTGTTGCGGATAAACCTTCAGAAATTCCGGAACTTTTACTAAAACTTCTAATATAACAACTATGGATAATATCTCAAAGAATGACATTATTATAGTCACAGAGAGCCAGTTTGGATTCATTGAGACGTTAGCGAAAATAACCCAATCCATAGAGGAGTGTGGTTGGAAAATTATCGTCTCTCATAATCTACAGGATATCTTACTAAAACACGGCACATCTATTGCACCAATTCATGTATTAGAGCTTTGTAACCCAAGATTTGCTTCACAACTTCTTTCTATAGATTCTTTACTCATGTATTCACCCTTCATGCCATGCCGTATATCCGTTTACGAGAATGCACATGGTCAGTGTTTTATTTCGAGAATGAATGTAGGTGCTCTATTGTCTCAGGTGGGTGGTGTAGCTTATGAGATTATGTGTAGCGCAAGTGAAGAGATGGAAGAAATAATTGGGCGAGTCAGTAAGAAAAGAATTGTCCTGTAAAAATGCAAAAGAGGTTGTTTATTTATTAAACAGCCTCTTTTGCATTTTTACAATTAGAAAGCGAGTCCTAACCTTACCCCGCAATTATTTACATTTGTGAGTTGATACCCCAATACAGATAGTCTGTTTGTCGCATAACTAAAATACAAAGCCACATTAAGTCCCAGAGACTGATTACCCTTCAACCAAAAGTTAGCTCCTATCTCAGGCGAGAGATAGAATCCCCATTCTCGGTCAAAAATCTTGTACGTAGTGAAATAAGTAGCCATCTGCGCATAGTTTGCTCCCAGTTTTATCGAAAGATACGGATCCACGGTTTCTCCCGGTAATATGCGATAACGCATGGATAAACCTACTGGAAACTGAAAAAGCGAATGTTGCTGATTGGTAGTGAGAACTGATCCATAATAATCGATAGACTGAGTAGGTATATATTTATGGTTGGTATGAAAATTCAGAAAAGTTCCAATTCCCCAGTTTGGGGTGAAGTAATAACCTGCATCAAAGCTCATACCCCAACCACTTGCTTTATCTGCAAAAGTATTATCGACAGGAATATTCAGCTGCCATCCCCCATTGAGATAATAGTAATTAAACGTTTCATTGGAGTATTTAATAACAGGTCTGCTTTGTCCGCCGGCAACCGCCGGCAATAAAAGTAAGAATACGAGTGTAAGGATTCTTATGCTTATTTGTAGTATAGTTTTCATTGCTTTTAGAATTAAAGTAAACATACTGCGTAACAATCGTAGACTATGGCTGTTTTGTAGCTGAAACAGGATTAGACATAATCATAGGTGACTGAATAAAGGACTGGTGAATTCCTTCTATCGTTTTATTTATATCTATGGTCTGGTTTCCACTCAACAAACCCGAAATATAACTATTCCATGAAACAAGTATCTTATTTACTTTCTGGGAGTTTTTCCGATCTACAATCTCTGTGAGCAATGACCCTGTCGAATAGGTGTACATAACTGAGTAACCATAAAACAATCCAGACCAGTTATCCCCCCAATAACCGGGATACCAGTACCCCGGATAGGCTAACCACCAGAAGAATTCTTCGGTATCGACAAAATAATTCACGTTCTCAATAAATGAGACCTGTAACCCGAGGTCAGCTTCAGCCTTTTTGAAGACACGCTTAAATCCCCGTTTCTCCATATTCGTTACATAAGCACTTAGAATCTTTTGTGCATTCACATGTTTCTCCCCCGTCCAAAAAACAGGATCTTTACTACTTGTAATTACCAATACACTATCAGGAAGGTAAAATGTATTACATACACTAAAATGAGCATTATCACTAACTTTAGTATATACCAGATAACTATCATTGAGCATACTTTTATCCGGCTCTTTCTCACAGGATGCAAATAGAAGAAACGCTACAAAAAATAGCATAAACTTTTTCATAACCAAAGATTTATATTACTAAAACCAGACACTAGTTGATTACAATATCTTCATATAGTTGAACAAGCCAATCCCACAAAAGTTCTATAAATGAAGTAATCTAAACTTTAAATCTAATTGAGTGCTCTCGGTGCATGCTGATGACAAAAAAGCACCGAAAAACCCATTCACTGAGATTCCGGTGCTTTGACTGTATTATTGTAATATTTCGATCAGTTTATCCAATTTCGGAGCCATAATTATTTCTGTTCTCCGATTCTTGCTTCGTCCCTCGGCAGATTCATTATCTGCAACAGGAAGGAATTCTGCTCTACCGCTTGGAAGGATTTGTAATGGGCTTACACCATAATCTTTAATAAGAATACGCACTACTGATGTTGCTCGAATTACACTCAAATCCCAGTTATCCTTAAACTGGACTGTATTGATTGGCTTACTGTCTGTATGACCCTCGATATACACATCAATATCGGTTTGTTTATTTAATACCTCAGCCAGTTTACCCAAGGCCTCTATACCCCTTTTATCAAGCTTAGCACTTCCGGATTGAAACAATAGCTTATCAGACATGGCCACATACACTTTTCCGTTTTTCTGAGTAACAGTTAGCTCCTCGCTGCCAAATCCAAGCAACGCATCCTGCACACTGCTTAATAATTGAGCTACACGGTTGTTCTGAGCCTCAATCATTGCCTGCAACTCGTTAATGGTTTGTTCTCGCTGATCAAGCTCATTTCTTTTTTGCTGAAGCATCGCATCAAGCTTATCTTTCTGACTCAGATTCGAGTTTAGCATAGCCTGAAACGCTCGGTTTCTCTTACCCAACTCTGCTGTATCTCGCTGGAGTTCTCCTATACGCGTACTGTAATGTTCGTTGGTTGATTTACTCAAAGCCAACTCGCGTTGTAAAGCCTCTCCCCTTTTGACTGCATCCAATCTGCCATTTTCAGAAAGCAGATACTGTTTTTTGCTTACGCATGAAGTTGCCATAAGCAAAGATAAAGCACATAACGAAATTGTTTTTCTCATCTTTTTTGTATTGATTATTCGATCTTAGATTCTCCTTTTTCTATTTGGTGACGGATAGATCCGATCAGACTTGCATATAATTTATTACGTAGAATCAGCTCTTTATTTCCCACCAGAAAAAGTTGTTTTCGTGCCCGGGTCATTGCAACATTCAACTTTCGATCTATCAAAAATCCATTCTCCTCAATGGTATTACACAAGAAAGAGAACTGATAAAAACGATTAATGCAAAACGAATATATTATCACATTACGCTGTGAGCCCTGAAAGCGCTCTACTGTATCAATCATCACCTCATCCACTCTCTGAAATCCCTGCTCGAGAAGGGCCTTCCGGATAAGTGCAATCTGACTCCGATAAGGAGTAATTATACCTACCTCTTTGGATAAGTCAAATGGTTGTCCGATTTCGTTGTAAAGAGACTGAAGCCCCTTAAGAATCTCAGCAATTTTCACCGCTTCATTCCGACTCGTTTTTACCGATGACAAATCTCTAACATTGCCCGTATCGAAAAAGGCGATTCGAGCAGAGGCCAAAGTATTCAATAATTCATCGGAGTGGTCCCTAAGAAATGGCAATTCTTCCCGCTGGTGGGGCAAAGGGATGGGCATCAGTTTACTTTCATAGAAAAACTCATTGGGAAATGCAGCCAGCTCAGGGTGCATTCTGCCGGTTTTCACTAGCATATCCATCTGAGCATCGTTCTCTTCAAATAATGCCTTGCGATAAAGTCTTTCAAACAAAGAGTCTTTGAGATTATTTATTCCTAAAGCACGCAAAACAGACTCTCTTACTTCAGACTCCTCTTCGGTTTGAAGTAGCACTGCCGGTAACTGCTTATGATCTCCAATAAGCACAAATTTCGCAATCGCATTTGCTCCATACTTATCTTTTGCACAAAGTAAGGTTAACAACTGAGGCTCAAGAAGCTGTGTTGCTTCATCAAGCATAGCTATCCCAAAACGTTTTAATGCAAACAACTCTGTTTTACTACTTAACGAAGAAACAGTACCTACATACACCCGACAACGTTCGAGTTTGTTTTTCACCTCTCTCCGGTTTGAACACTCCTGCAGGAACTGATCCAGCAAATGGGGTTTAAAACGCTCCTCACAAGCACTTTCAGAACTTATCCGCACGTATTCAAACTCTTCACCAAATGTTTCAAGCATCTGGCATATTTCATCTACCGCCCTGTTTGTAAATGAAAGTAGCAGTATATTCTCATCTGAACGATAATAATATTCATCTACCATTCTACGAAGTGCCTGCGACGTTTTTCCAGTTCCCGGAGGGCCTACAAGCAAAAAGTAATCTTTGGCCTGTTTGACTTTAGCTACTATGCGATCCAAATCGTCAGCTATATCTGGCAACTCCACAATACTATTCTGCTGGTATCCTGATCCATGAAGCAACATCTGTCTGCGATCCGGACGAGCATGTAAATAGGCTGCCAAGCCTCTGAACATAGAGGTATAGCCTACATCCATAAAGTCGTGCTCGATAGCATATTTATTTTTCTCATCAAAAAGATTAGCATGACGTTGTACCATCCGCAAATGCAATACTAAGTGAGAATCCGAGATCTCAGTCACTGATGCTTTGAGAATCTGACGGTTCGTTACATTTGCAAATTCATAATTGCGTGTATATAGAATCACCACATCCCCTACTCTAAAATTAGGAAGAAGATCCTCCTCATATTTTGGAATACGAAAACGAACCGAATGCACATTCTCTTCAATTACTGACTCTTCGAGGATCAGGTCATACAAAATTTCTCCAGCATCTACCTTCTCTTCGTGCAGAGCATCCCACAACATGGATATTCCCCGATTAGAGTCGTGAGAGGCACTTCCGCCCACCTTTGAGATATATAGTTCTTTAGTGATAAACGTATATACACGTAAGAAATAAAGCCGTTCCTCCTCTGAAAGCTGAGCTATTTTTTCTGCAAAATTATCTATTCCGGGACGCAAATAGACGTCCCAGAAACGTCCCGAAAGCTGTTGCCGGTTCAATCGGTCAGGTGTAATCTGATCAAGCAGTGTCCCTGTGTACTCAGCACTATTCGCGCGATTCACAAGATACTCTGTCATCACTATTTTATTGCGTAACTGAATCGACTCTCTAACCAGAGCCCAATAAGGCTTCTCAGGATAGAGTAGTCCATGCTTGGAGTACATCAGAAAAGCCTGAATATCCTGAGCGTTAGCAGTGGTATTAAATGTCAGTACAGCAAAGTAAAGCATCATCTGCACAAAATGATTCTCGCGGTGCGCCAGTCGTCCCTGAATATCATTCGCTTTACCGGATTTTAACTCAATAAACTTTGAATAATCATCCAGCATGAGATCCAGTCGCCCCTGTAAACCCAGTGCCTGACAAAGAAACGAAGGCTCGAGAATAGCTTTTGTCCGATCTATACCATAGTTCGGGTTCAAAAAATCTTCACGAACTATTTTGGCAATCTGATCAAACTGTTGTTTTGTTTCCTGAAAGAATACTCGCTCAGCAGAGGGATCATTGAGGTCTTCACAAGTTGAAAATTCAAATGGAGAATTCCGGAACACTTTACGCATGGCATCGAGATACTCTATTGGAGCATCTGCGATCTCATTAACTATCTCATCCAAAAAAGCATTCGCCACATTTCCCAAAAGAATATGTCGTGTATTCTCTGCCGGAGTTAATCGCGAAAAAAGGTAGTTGAGTTCGTCATGACCATAAGGCTTGAAACACTCCGCTATGGCACTGATATCAATCAGATAATTCGGCTCAACCACTATTATATCGGGGGTATTTTCCTTTTCCTTATTCTGCGACAGGAAGATAAGATTGAGATATGTATCGGCTTCGAGCTCCCGCAGATAGCTGCAATCCTCTTTGATTCGTATTGCCATTTTATCTGCTACATGATCTTCACGATGCACGTAAATTAGGAGTTGATCCTCTGCATCCGGCTCGATCATTCGAACCGGTATGATATGCTTTGCTCCGGTCACCTCATAATTCCTGTCCTCAGCCTGATATTTAATCTGAGGTAAAGCCAGATGAAAAAGTGATTCGAATAGCTGACGCTCATTCTCAACACCTTCCAGACGCTGCATCAGAGAGTAAAGCGCATAAAGCTCCCAGGTATACTCCTCTTGGCTTAATTCCGGTTTTTCGGATCGGAGTTTGTTGGTCTTAATCCGAAATGCATTAATTCGGAAACGATGTACTGAAGCTAGTTCACAACGCTTCATCAGACTTTCCAATCGGGATGAAGTATTCGGATAAACGACCCCGTCTTCTTTGGTTTTCAGAAGCACATACCGGTTTAAGAGTAAACGTAGCTTCTTATATTTTACCGTCAGCTCATCTGTTTCGTTCAGATGTATAACCAACAGATCTGAAATAAACTCATTCAACATGGATATTTTCTTCCCTTCTTTTTATAAAACAGGTCAACAAATGGCTGCGAAAACTCTCGACGAACCAGCGATATTCCACATCTTCTCTCGCTAAACTGATGCGCCAGTCTATTGATAGTATAATAGTATATCAAATAGTAAACAGTTGCAAACAAAAGCACTAATAGCAAGAATAACCAGTGAAACAAGAAGCCATAGATCGCTGAGACAACAGAAAGAATCCAGAACAAGTATCTGAAAATCGGTTCAATTTCCCATAACCTGTAGCTTCTGTTTTTATAGAACTTACGAGTAAGTGAGTAACCCATTTTTCGTTCACGCCAGGCTTTAGACAAATTCTCGTAATGCACTTTTACTACTGACCCCGGAGATAGTTCCACCCGGGTATTCCCGGAATTTGCAATTCGATTTACGGGGACATCGTCCTCTCCAACTGAAATATTCAGCAAGCCCGAAAAAACACGCTGTTGATATATCGTTTTACGAAATGCCAGATTATTCCCGACTCCCATATAAGGTTTCCCCTTCACAGCCATAGCCAAATACCTAAGCTGAAAGAAGAGATTATCCATACGGTAGTACATACCCGCTGAACCTTTCGTTGTTAGTCCGGAATAAGCCAGTACGACATCAGCTTGATCATCCATATTGCGTGCCAGACTTCTAAGCCACTCCACCGACACAGGTGAAGAATTAGCTGTTGTCATCACAAGCCAGTCATAATTTGCAGCTTTCACAGCCATACTCAAAGCCAATTTTCGGCGTGATTGAGTCTTAGCCTCTTCGGGTAAATAAGTATGATACAGATTCGGATAACGCATTTCTAAAAGTTTCAGTTCCTCATTCGTTTCATCCGTTGAACCGTCATTTACCACAATTACTTCAAAACAGGGATAATCCTGCTCAAGAATAAGCGGTAAATTTTCACGTATATAATTAGCATCATTGCAGGCGTAAACAATCACCGACAGAGGTGGAGTTAGATCTGGATCATCGCTGTTCGTCGGCTTAAAAATCGCTTTCCGGTACAAAAACAGATAAAGAGTCCTCATTACGAGGACAAAAACAATACCTGCCAGCATAATCCATTGGGGAAAAGAGAAGGTTATATCAAGTGTATTCATTTATGGATAATATTTATCAGATCACTATTGATCCGGTTAAAGTTTGTAATACAGACTATCTCACGTCAAAAGTAGTAATTCAGCTATTTTAAACAAACGTAAACATAAAAAAAATCCCGAACAAACTCAGTGGGTTTGTTCGGGCATCTTTTCTGTAGTTAGAGTTTTAAGTTATAATAGATAGAAAGCCTTTAAAGCTTTCATCAGGCTGGCCAAATGAATCACCAGGTATCGGGTCTGATTCAGAATAGCCAGATACAGAACGCTACTTTTTGTAGATACATGATACTCTCTCAGATATCGCAAGTGATCTTTCTGCAAATCCGTAATCAAAGCAAGAATTTCATCTCTTCCCTGCATTACGGTTTTCAAATCATCAAATCTTTTTGATTTAAGAGTTTCTATCAACTGCTGCATAAACAGTTTGAATCTTTTCTGCAAAATCTTCAAAGCATCATTCTGCTCCTCATGGAAAGGCGTATGATTATTATTCATATGCTCAAATGCAGGCTGTGTAATAAACGTAATACAATGTGCGATCTCTCTCAACTGATCAAGAATCTGCACATAGAAGTGACCTGTCTCTACTGACTCTTCCGTCATGTTAGCCATCATTTCCGGTATATTACGCTTGATATTTTTAGTGTACTGATTAAACTCAGCTGCATCTTTATTTACCAATTTAAGCTCCTTGAGATTCGTATGAACGATGCTTGTAATAGCTCCTTCGAACATCTCATCCACTTGCTCTGTGGCATTTTCAACACGTTCATAAACGGCATTAAACACACCTGCTTTATTAAATGTCTTCGCAATTAAATTCTCGGAAATTTTAGTTTCCTGATTTTTATCCTCTTTCTTAGATATAAAGTTCGTTTTTACAATGAGATAAATCACAACTACAGATAGGAGAAGAATTGAAATAAATCCGCCCCACATCACTACAATACCCATGATAAAAGCCAATGTAAATGCACTGAATCCTGTAAAAAACCAACCACCAATAATAGTGATCACTCCTGACACACGATACACTGCGGTATCTCTCCCCCATGCCCCATCAATGAGTGATGTACCCATTGCAACCATAAATGTGACATACGTTGTCGAAAGAGGTAATGTGAGAGCTGTAGCCGAAGCTATCAGAATACTTGAAACCACAAGGTTTACTGAAGCCCTGATCTGATCAAAAGGCAGCACAACAGCTCCCGGCTCTGCCTTTGGACGTACAAAACGAGTGTCAATCCAACCCGAAACCTGTTTAGGAACAAATTTACCAAACAGATCGCCAGCCGAAAGAGCAAAACGAACGATGGCTCTCGAAAGCGGAGTAGACTGAAAATTCTCTTTCTCCTGTCCCTGACTACTAAGCTGAATGGATGTTTGGATCACTTTCTTCGCTTTACGGCTGAAGTAAAGAGTCAACACCATCACCAGACCTGCAGCCAGTAAAAAGTAGGTCGGTGTCTGAACAGGATCATGCAGGCTACCCATCAACATGCTTAGCGCATTCTGGTCACCCCCGCTTTCCAAAAATTTCGTATATGACTCCAGACCTGCCAGAGGTACCCCGATAAAGTTTACAAGGTCATTTCCAGCAAAGGCAAATGCAAGTGAAAAAGTACCTGCAAGGATAATAAATTTCAGAATATTTGTTTTAAACAACAGAATCAAAGCCTGAAACAAGAGTGTCAGTCCGGCAAACGTAGCCAGCAAAATGGCAAACGTATTGTCATTAATAAAAGTCAGAACTTCTACAGGCATAAATGAAGAACCCTCTGCTCCCTTCATAATCAGAAAGTAGAAGATTGCTGTAACGGATAGACCTCCGAAAAGACCTCCGAAATATTTATACGTACGTTCATAGCTAAATGTAAATATAAGGCGTGAGATATACTGAACCACGCACCCCACTGAGAAAGCCACACATACCGAAATTAATATTCCACTAATAATACCCAGAGCTTTGGCCGTATTTATATAATCGCCGATGGCACTCAGCCCTTCTTCTGTTCCTGACAACTTATACACAGCAACAGCAACCGAAGCTCCAAGTAAATCAAACACCAGAGAAACCGTTGTGGATGTTGGCAACCCAAAAGAGTTAAAAACATCTAACAATATCACATCAGCTAACATCACAGCAATAAAAATCACCATGACATCCTTAAATGTAAACATCTCCGGATTAAACATTCCATTACGGGCAACTTCCATCATACCACTCGAAAATGTAGCTCCAATAAGCACCCCTATCGCCGCAACAAGCATAATTGTTTTAAATGAAGCTATGCGCGATCCAATAGCCGAATTGAGGAAGTTCACTGCATCATTACTTACCCCTACGATCAGGTCAGTAATAGCCAGTAATCCAAGGAAGATTACAATAATCAGATAGATATGTTCCATAAAGTTTCAGATCTTTAAATATTGACACAAATCACGTTTCTTTTTGTTACATTCTTATTTCAAATCAATTAAGTTTATTGAAATACCTGAAAATATTTATATTATTGCTATTCTCAGAAACAACCGTTTACAAAGGATTCAGCTCAACACAATATTTGTAAATGATAAACAAAAAAATATCAATCTTGTTGCCACTGTCACATTTAATTAATCGTAACGTCATATTAAAGTTAATATTTGAAGTATATTTTTATTACATTTGCCATTTCAAGAGAAAAATTATCAACGTAAAGTTCAATATAGAATAATAAAACGATGGCAAAAGAGTTGAAAGAATTGACTCCACGCAGTGTGAGCTACTCACAGTGGTATCAAGATTTGGTAATCAAAGCCGACTTGGCAGAGAACTCTGCCGTACGCGGTTGTATGGTAATCAAACCATACGGTTACGCTATTTGGGAGAATATGCAACGCGAACTTGATCGCATGTTTAAAGAAACAGGTCACGTAAACGCTTACTTCCCGCTATTCATTCCGAAATCATTTTTGAGTAAAGAAGCGGACCACGTAGAAGGGTTTGCTAAAGAATGTGCGGTTGTTACTCACTATCGTTTAAAAAACAACCCTGACGGAAGTGGGGTTATTGTTGACCCGGAAGCTAAATTGGAAGAGGAGCTTATCGTTCGTCCTACATCTGAGACAATCATTTGGAATACATATAAAAACTGGATTCAGTCGTACCGCGACCTTCCGATCCTTTGCAACCAATGGGCTAATGTAGTTCGCTGGGAAATGCGTACCCGTCTTTTCCTTCGTACAGCTGAGTTCTTGTGGCAAGAAGGTCACACAGCTCATGCTACCCGTGAGGAAGCAGAAGAAGAGGCAGTAAAAATGCTTCACGTTTATGGCGACTTTGCTGAAAACTACATGGCTGTACCTGTACAAAAAGGAGTAAAGTCTGCAAACGAACGCTTTGCCGGTGCTGTTGAGACATATACGATCGAAGCCTTAATGCAAGATGGAAAAGCGCTTCAGTCAGGAACATCTCACTTCTTAGGTCAAAACTTCGCCAAAGCATTTGATGTTCAGTTTGCGACTAAA
>JBOFXU010000212.1:0-2493 GCA_051654305.1 Bacteroidales bacterium
TATGCATCTCCCTGTAAACTCTGTTTTTGCAGATGTGGCAGGCTGATTTGTACGTTACCGGAGAGGGC
This sequence comes from Bacteroidales bacterium, assembly GCA_051654305.1. Classification (GTDB taxonomy): domain Bacteria; phylum Bacteroidota; class Bacteroidia; order Bacteroidales; family UBA7332; genus UBA7332. Next base: position 69 of record JBOFXU010000212.1, read on the forward strand.
AGCCATCTGATACCAGTAAGAGGCAGCCGACCAGTCACTCTCAACGAAGAATGGAATCGGATTGTACTCACCGGGAAGAATGGATACACGGTTTTCTTTAACCACTACTTTCGCTCCGTAGGCCATCATCAGTTGAGCGGTCAGTCGAATGTAGGGTCTTGAAATGACATTGCCTGTAAGTTCAAGGGTCAGCCCGTCTCGCATATAAGGTGCAATCATCATCAGTGCAGAGATATACTGCGAGCTAACACCTCCATCCAGTTGAAGTTTTCCTCCGTTCAGGGCTGTTCCGAAGATGCGCAAAGGAGGATACCCTTCTTTCTCCATGTATTCAATTTTTCCACCCAGCTGTTCGATGGCATCTACCAGTAAACGGATGGGTCTGTTCTTCATTCGTTCTGTTCCGGTGATGGTCCATTCGCCATATGTCTTAGCTAAGAAAGCAGTGAGGAAGCGCATGGCAGTTCCTGCAGCTCCGATATCAAAGTTTGAACTGTCAGAGTCGAGTACATTCAACATTACGCGTGTGTCATCGCAATCCGAAATATTCTCGGGTTCAAAAGAGCTGTAGCTTAATGCATTCAGGATCAGAATACGGTTGCTAATGCTTTTTGAAGAGGGCAGAACGATTGTTCCTTCCAGTTTATCTGTTGCTTTTATTTGATATATCATTTTTCAAATTGTTAAAAATAAGGAGACTGTTTCTTATCAGACTATTATAGCGTCTACAAACTTACTGAAATGTTTAGAAACTGCGTGTCGATAGGGGTTTAAAAAGCATCATTATTCATTTATTTTATTGATCAGATAGAGCTTTTCGTACTCATTTTTTCCGATAAAGGCATCATCCAGCAACTGACGGACAGTCTCTATAAGAGCTTCGCGGTCAAATGGAAGTTCTGAGAGTAGTTCTTCGAGAGTCACCTCTTTTTGTTTTAAGAGTTCGAGAATAGCACTCACTAATGAAGCTTCCCGCTGATTCTTTTCCCGTTTACGGCGCACACAGACATCGCAGATGCCGCATTCTTTCGCATTGGTTTCGCTAAAATAGCTGAGCAAATAGACACTGCGGCAGATCTCTTTTTCTGTAATATATTCGATCATAGACCCAATACGTTTGCTATATCGTTCAAGCCGCTCTTCGTAGATCTTGCGGTTAATCTGAATGTAACGTTTCTCTTCGCGTCTTTGGAGGTAGACGATATAGGGTGTGCGTTTACGGGGAACATAACTAAGAATACCTTGGCGGGTGAGTTGCTGAAGCCGCTCGTACACTCCTTCCTGGGAAAGATTGATCCGAGCAGATAGTTTCTCTTCGTCAATATAGGCATAGTCCGTAAATAGTCCGGTATAACTGCGCAAGATCAGTTGAATCAGTTCTTCTGTCTTACTGTCCCAACCTTTCAGCCGGTAGAGCTCTTCTTTGTTAAGCAGTACGAGAATGCGCGAGCGACTCTCTTCTTCGGGGATATATTGGATATATCCGGCAAGCTCAAGCAGATGCAGGGCGCTGTTGGTCGGAATAAGAGGTAGTTTGTAAAACTGGCAGAAGTTTCCCAGATTAAATTCGCGGCAAGCTTCAAACCCTGAGTCAATGCCGATTCTTAGAAAACTTCCGAGAAGGTCATACACTTCTTTGATAAAATCTCTCTCGGGGAAAGCATTGGAAATACGTCTTTTTAGTATCGAAACATCCTGTTTGCCTGTCAGTGCCACAGCATAAGCTTTTCGTTCATCTCGTCCTGCTCGTCCTGCCTCCTGAAAGTACTCTTCGGGAGAGTCTGGCATATCCAGATGCACGACCACGCGTACGTCTGATTTGTCAATCCCCATGCCGAAAGCATTTGTAGATACCATGACACGGATTTTACCACTCTTCCATTCGTCCTGCTTTCTCTCTTTGACCGAGTTTTTTAGTCCTGCGTGGTAGAAGTCTGCTGAAATGTCGTGTCGTTGAAGATAGGTTGCTACTTCCTGCGTTTTTTTACGATTTCGTGTATAAATAATGGCTGTGCCCGGGACACTTTTCAGAATATGAATGAGCTCTGATTCCTTACTCTCGGTATGGCGAACCACGTAGGAGATATTCGAACGGAAGAAGCTTTTACGGAATACGTTGCCGTTTTGAAAGCGAAGTTTATCCTGAATGTCGGCAACTACTTCATTTGTGGCAGTTGCGGTCAGTGCCAGCACAGGAGCAGCAGGATGCATTTCGCGAATGGTAGCAATGTTGAGGTACGAAGGACGAAAATCATATCCCCACTGTGAGATACAGTGAGCTTCGTCCACGACCAGCATTGAAACCTTTATGGCTTTGAATTTTGAAAGGAATAGCTCCGAGGAGAGTCTTTCCGGGGAGATGTAGAGAAACTGAACTCCACCGTAAGCTGCATTGTCCATGGTGATACTAACCTCTGATGTGGTC
>JBOFXU010000213.1:0-1002 GCA_051654305.1 Bacteroidales bacterium
ACATCATGAAGCTCTTTTCGTACAATATCTTCAATCTGAAAATCATTATACGATAAAAGTTCGGGGCGTTTAATTCCACCCAGAAAAACAGAGAACAGTGTTTTGTTATCTTCTGTTCGCTTGCTAAAGCATGCTGAAGGAAAGAGAACACCGAGTATGTCTCGCTTTTCACAACTTGGAATCAAGGCTCCAAATGCGTTGTAAATATATTTATTTTCGTTATTTATGCCTACACTTGCCTGGATAACCGGCGCATATCGAAGTTTTTCGATGGGTTTCATCCATTGATCATCCACAAACGGAATGATATGCTTTAATTCATATGAACCTACCGTTGTAACTACCCAGCGTGAAGTGATCGTGGTCTCTTTTCCCGATTTGGAAAAGTGGCAAACCCATTGCTCATTTTCTCTGGTTAGGTGTACATCTTTCGATTTTAGGTGAATAGTCGCATAATCCTTGTATTTTACGAATAATTGGTGCCAAAGTTCCATAATCAGTTTTTCCATCCCTCCGTTTACCGAAAAGACTTCCTTGGTAACACATTTATCCTCTTCAGTTTTTGGCTCTTTGCTCTTTTGGATAGCTCCCTTAATAAAGCTACCGTAGTTTTGCTCGAGGTTATAGAGCTTTGGCAATGCAAATCGGGTGGTTAGTTCTTCCGGATTGCCGGCATAAATTCCCGAAATAAACGGATCAACGGCATAATTGACAAATGATTGTCCTAACCTTCGACGTGTAATACCCGCAATAGATTCATTCGGGTCACACCCTTTGCTGCGAAATGGTTCCCGAAGGATATTAAGCTTATCGCTCCAACTAAATAGCGGAGTTTTTATACCTTCGATCAGCCCTGAAGGAAGAGCATGTAGTTTCTTATCTTTGTAGATGAGACGACATTTCGACTCCTTTTTTGCAATTTCAGAATCGCACAGAAGGTTATTAAACAGGTCTACAACCTCATAATTATTCAATACTCCGGTGTTTGGACCAGTTTCGTAG
>JBOFXU010000214.1:0-7680 GCA_051654305.1 Bacteroidales bacterium
ATAAGAGACATGGATTTCTTTCGGGAGGGCTTGTGGGCTGTAATTATTACAAATGGAAATATATTATTTGAATGAAATGATTTTTTTCTAATAAAATAATTATAGTTTTGTAGTATTAATATAAATTACTTATGAAATCAAATATTGCTGTTAGAATATTTCGTTTTTATTATGAGGGGTTCAGGAGTATGACTTTAGGGAAAACCCTTTGGCTGATTATTCTCATCAAGCTTTTTATCATGTTTGCGATATTGAAGATTTTTTTCTTCCCAAACTTTCTGGGTTCCCGTTTTGATTCGGATCAGGAGAAGGCAGAATATGTAGGAAATCAATTAGTCGAAAAAGGTAAATAGGTATAACATTAATCAATAGATAAGAATTCTTATGGAAGAAGCAGTATTATGGTCAAGAGCACAGTTTGCACTGACGGCTATGTATCACTGGCTATTTGTGCCATTGACACTTGGTCTGGGGGTAATTATGTCAATCATGGAAACGATGTATTACAGAACAGGCAAAGAAGAGTGGAAGGTCATGACAAAGTTCTGGATGAAACTTTTTGCAATCAACTTTGCGATTGGAGTCGCAACGGGTCTGATTCTGGAATTTCAGTTCGGAACAAACTGGTCTAACTATAGCTGGTTTGTAGGGGATATTTTCGGGGCACCTTTAGCGATTGAAGGTATGATGGCATTTTTCATGGAATCCACTTTTGTAGCTGTGATGTTTTTTGGTTGGGAGAAGGTAAGTAAAGGCTTTCACCTGGCTTCCACCTGGCTGACGATTATTGGAGCTACACTCTCAGCATTGTGGATTTTAGTAGCGAATGCCTGGATGCAATATCCTGTAGGTATGGAGTTCAATCCTGATACGGTGAGAAATGAAATGGTCGACTTTTGGGCATTAGTTACATCTCCCGTGGCCGTAAATAAATTCATTCATTCTGTATTGTCAGGGTGGGTAGTTGGTGCTGCTTTTGTTGTAGGGGTGAGTGCATGGTTAATGATGAGAAATAAAAATGAGGAGCTATGTAAGAAGAGTATAAAAATAGCAGCTCCGTTCGGAGTGTTGGCGATGCTTCTTTCTATCTATACCGGTGATGGTTCGGCTTATCAGGTAGCTCAGAAGCAGCCGATGAAACTGGCTGCTATGGAAGGACTTTATAAGGGGTCTGAAAATCAGGGTCTGGTGGCTTTTGCTATATTGAATCCAGCAAAACAAAAGGCAAATGATGGCGTTGATCCGTTCCTGTTTAGATTCGAAATTCCAGACCTTCTCTCATTGCTGGCTTACAGAAATTCTTCTGCTTTTGTTCCTGGAATCGAAGATTTGATTAATGGAGGATTCAAGCTTCAAAACGGAGAGATTGCGTTATCAGCGAAAGAGAAAATGGCGAGAGGAACGTTGGCGGTTAATGCATTGCGGGAATATAAAAAAGCAATGAAGAGTGGCGATCAGCTAAAAGCACAGGAGAATTTAAAAGTGATTCGTGCCAATTATGATTATTTTGGTTACGGATATGTGCCTGATGAGGAGTCACTTGTGCCTAATGTGCCCATCACTTTCTATGCCTTTCGTGTGATGGTTATCCTTGGCTCAGCCTTGTTAGCTCTGTTTCTGATGGTGTGGTTCCTGAATGCGAAAAATCTGTTACACAGAAACCGCTGGTTTATCTATGTGTGTATTCTTGGAGTACCGGTTGCCTATATCGTATCTCAGGCGGGTTGGGTGACTGCAGAAGTGGGGCGTCAGCCTTGGGTCATAGAGGGCATCATGCCTACTTTTGCAGCTATGTCAGCTGTAAGTGCAGGTTATGTGAAAACAACATTCACAATATTCGCAGTATTATTTACCACTTTGCTAATTGCTGAGTTGGGTATTCTGTTTAAGCAAATTAAGAAAGGATTCGAATAGCGAGTCTAAAGAATAACATATAATGATTCAAGCAATGGATTATACATTTTTACAACATTACTGGTGGTTTATTATATCACTGTTAGCCTCGATTCTGGTTTTCCTTCTATTTGTTCAGGGCGGTCAGACCATGATTTATACCATTGGGAAGAATGAGCTTGAGAAGACCATGCTTATTAACTCACTGGGGCGTAAGTGGGAGTTTACTTACACAACCTTGGTTGTGTTCGGAGGAGGCTTTTTTGCATCCTTTCCGTTGTTTTATTCTACCAGCTTTGGGGGTGCATACTGGGTTTGGATGATCATCCTGCTCTGTTTTGTGATTCAGGCTGTAGCCTATGAATTTCGTATGAAGAAAGGAAATTTTCTCGGACAGAAAGTCTATGAGATATTTCTTATGATAAACGGTTTTGGAGGACTCATTCTTATTGGAACAGCTGTGGGGACTTTCTTTACTGGATCAGAATTTCTGGTGGATAAAGATAATTTTACAGAAACCATGATGCCTGTTATCTCCCGTTGGATGAATCCACTCATGGGACTCGAAGCAGCATTTAATGTTCGTAATTTGCTTCTTGGGGTATCGGTATTATTTCTTGCCCGTTCAATGGCTTCGATGTATTTTATGAACAATATCGATGATACAATTATTTTCTCCCGCTCGAAAAAGCAGGTGCTCATAAATACAGTATTGTTTCTCGCTTTCTTTTTGCCATTCCTGATCTGGACTTTACTTGCTGATGGTTTTGCTGTCAATGCATCTGGGGAAGTATATATGGAGCCCTATAAATATGCGCTTAATTACATACAGATGCCTGTTCTTCTGGTGATGTTACTGCTTGGTGTTGTACTGTATCTATTAGGAACAGCACGTTCGGCATTTTCCAAGCGCTATACGCGTGGGATCTGGTTTAGTGGTCCGGGGGCTGTGCTTGTAGTGTTATCTTTGCTTTTAGTTGTTGGATATAATAATACATGTTATTATCCATCTACATACAATCTGCAAAGCTCTCTCACGATCTCAAACAGCTCTTCGAGTCCGTTTACTCTGGAAGTGATGAGTTATGTATCCATACTTGTGCCTTTTGTTCTCGCATACATCTTCTATGCATGGAGGGCGATCGATAAAAAATCAATCACAGAGGCAGAGATGGAATCATCCGGTCATAAGTACTAATAATAGTATCTAACCAATTGGAATATAGGGGGCTGGGAGAGGCATCTGGCTCCCTTTCCTTTTGTTGAGTTTTGTAATAAAAAAAGCCTTAATAATTGCAGAGTTCTTTAGAATCTGTATATTTGCGAGAGTAAAATATATTCATAAAAGAGATAGTTATGAAAAAGAATTTAGTGATCATTTCGGTAGCGTTATTAGCATTGTCTATGGGTTCGTGTAAAACGAATAAGAATGCTTATAAAGCTGCATACGAGAAAGCCAAAGAGAAAGAAGTTGCCACAGAAAACGCTACGGTAGATAATTTTGAAGTAGTAGAGGTAAAACGTACGCAAACGACTCAAGCACCAGTTCAGGTAGAGAAAGTTACAGGTGTGACAGCATCAGATGTTGCCGGACTAAAACGATGGAATATTGTTGTGGGTAGTTTTAAAAATAAAACAAATGCTGAAGGATTGAAGTCGCAAATGATTAACGCCGGATATCCTGCACTTTTAGCTCAAAACACTCAGGGTATGTACCGGGTGATTGTAGCAAGTTACGATGATCGCGAATCAGCAGCTATGAAGAGAAATGATATCAGAGATAAATACGCTCCGAGATTTAACGACATCTGGTTGCTGGATAACCAATAATAAAATCTGCAGCGCCTATGAAAGGTATTATTCTTGCGGGTGGTAGTGCTACCCGCCTTTATCCGTTATCGAAGGCTATTTCTAAACAGATAATGCCTGTTTATGATAAGCCGATGATCTATTATCCACTCTCTACTCTCATGCTTGCAGGGATTAAGGAGGTGATGATTATTTCTACGCCCCGTGATTTACCTATGTTTCGCGAACTGCTTGGTTCGGGAGAACGTTTAGGTATGAAGTTTGAGTATAAGATTCAAGAAAAGCCTAATGGACTTGCCGAAGCTTTTATTCTTGCTGAGGATTTTTTGCAAGGAAAAAAATGTTGTCTGATTCTTGGGGATAATATGTTTTACGGACAGGGATTCTCTGCCATGCTCAAGCGCGCTGCACATATCCGACAAGGAGCTGTTGTATTTGGATACTATGTTAAGGATCCACGTGCATATGGTGTAGTTGAATTTGATGAAGACAACAACGTAAAAAGTATTGAGGAAAAACCTATGGAGCCTAAATCTAATTATGCAGTTCCGGGTTTGTATTTTTATGACAATACTGTTGTAGCGAAAGCAAAAAGTCTTAAGCCATCTCACCGGGGAGAACTCGAAATCACAGATCTTAATCGTCTTTATCTTGAGGAGCAAACCCTGAAAGTTGAGCTGTTTGGTCGTGGTTTTGCATGGCTTGATACAGGCAATTGTGATAGTCTTCTTGAAGCTTCAAATTATGTGGCTACAATTCAAAACCGTCAGGGTTTCTACGTCGCTTGTGTCGAGGAGATTGCCTGGAGAAATAAATGGATTGATAACGAAAAATTAATGAAGTTAGGCAGAGAGCTGGAGAAAACTTCTTACGGGCAATATCTGCTTGATCTGTTAAAATAATATCCTTATGAACTGCTATCTTGTAACCGGAGGTGCCGGATTTATCGGTGCCAATTTTGTTAAATACATTCTCAAAACAGATCCATCCATTCGGTTGATTGTCCTTGATGCACTTACCTATGCTGGAAACTTGGGTACAATAGCTTCGGATATTGATAATGATCAGTGTGTTTTTGTCAGAGGTGATATCTGTGATAAAGATTTAGTTAGTAGATTATTTCAAAAGTATCCGATTGATTGTGTTGTGAATTTTGCAGCTGAAAGTCATGTGGATCGAAGTATCGAAAATCCGCAACTCTTTTTGCAGACAAATATTCTCGGAACTCAGAATTTACTGGATGTGGCCCGCAACAATTGGGTGACAGAGAAGGGTGAAGATGGGTACCCTGTATGGAGAGAGAATGTGCGTTTTCATCAGGTGTCAACGGACGAAGTGTATGGTTCGCTCGGCAGTGAAGGTTTCTTTACCGAAGAAACTCCCCTGGATCCGAGAAGTCCTTACAGTGCTTCAAAAACCAGTGCCGATCTGATCGTTCGTGCTTACTCCGAGACCTATAAAATGCCGGTGACGATTAGTCGTTGCTCCAATAATTATGGTCCGTATCATTTTCCTGAAAAACTTATTCCGCTGATTATTAAGAATATCTTAGAAGGGAAATCATTGCCTGTTTACGGTGATGGTACGAATGTGCGGGATTGGTTGTATGTGGAGGATCATTGCAGTGCAATACAACTGGTTATTCAAAAAGGTCGTGATGGAGAAGTTTATAATGTCGGAGGTCATAATGAACGTACGAATATTGAGATCGTAAAAAAAATAATAGAAACACTGAAGTCTGAGATTGATTCAAATCCTGATTATCAGGAAGCCTTGATTAAAAGAGTTTTCAAGGCTGACGGACAAATCGATACGGATTGGATCAATGATTCGTTGATCACTTATGTGAAGGATCGTCTTGGACACGATCAGCGCTATGCTATTGATCCTGCTAAAATTACCGGCGAGTTGGGATGGATACCGCAGACCATGTTTGACGAGGGAATCGTTAAAACAGTGAAGTGGTATCTCGAAAATCAGTCGTGGGTCGAAGAGGTGACAAGCGGCGATTATCAGAAGTATTATGAACAAATGTATCACAATAGATAATGTTTGAATTTTTGTTTAAAAAGAAAGCTCCGGAGAAACTGTTTTTTAGTACCGATGTTCATGCGCATTTCCTGCCAGGAATTGACGATGGATCGAAAAATATCGAAACATCTGTTCGGTTGCTGGAGGGTTTGATGAAGTTGGGCATTGAGAATTTTGTAGCAACGCCACATATTACACATGAAGTCTTTCCCAACAACCGGGAAACGATCTCTGCAGCCTATAATGGGTTGCTGGCTGAGCTGAACAAAAGAGGAATGACTCCTAATATTCGTTTCTCTGCTGAGTACCGGATTGATGAAACGTTTGATAAGCACCGGAATAGAGGGGAGTTAATCCCTTTTCCGAATAATTATCTGTTGATTGAAAATTCGTTTGTACAACCTTATATGGGTATTCGTGAGCTTATCTTTGATCTTCAATTGAAAGGCTTTAAGCCTATTCTTGCTCACCCCGAACGTTATGCGTATTATCATAAGGATAAATATCAGTATGATGGTATTCATGATCAAGGTTGCTTGTTTCAGGTGAATCTGCTCTCTTTCTCCGGTTGTTACGGAAAGGAGATCAAAGAAGCTGCTTACTGGTTGCTCAAAAAGGGGTATGTTGATTTTGTGGGGACAGATACGCATCACCAGACACACTTGGATTTGATGAATAAATTTATGCAGACCAAAGATTATCGAAAGTTGGCTTCCAAAGTAAACTTGTTAAACGATACTTTGTTTTGAGATACAGGGGCTGTTTGAAAGTTATTGACTTTCAAACAGCCTTGTTTGTTGTACTGTCTTATCTGTTTATTGGATTTTGATTCAGATTCGAGCAGATCTGTTCAGAGAATTGTTGAATAAAATATGTTGAGTTATGAAAATTACTTTACTTGTAATCGGTAAAACCACAGAGAAGTATTTTGTGGATGCAATTGCGGAGTACCAGAAGCGGTTGAAGTATTACATCCCTTTTGAACTGGAGGTGATTCCCGAACTAAAAAATACGAAAGGTCTCACCTTTGAACAGCAGAAGGAGAAGGAGGCAGATCTTTTATTGGCGAAATTTCAGCCGGGTGATTATGTGGTCCTCCTCGATGAAAAGGGTAAAGAATTTACTTCGATGAAATTTGCGGACTATATTGAGAAGAAAACACACACAGTCTCTAAACGGCTGGTGTTTGTGGTCGGAGGACCTTATGGGTTCTCTCAGCGCATCTATGATTTAGCTAAAGAGAAGATCTCTCTTTCTAAGATGACATTTTCCCATCAGATGATTCGGCTCTTTTTTGTCGAACAAATTTATCGTGCGATGACCATCCTGAATAATGAGCCATATCATCACGAATAGTTTTGATACATATGCTTTAGGATATGTTAAAAATTAATAGATTGGTAAACCATCTGTTTTGACTATCTGTTATATAATTAAATCCTTGGTTATAGCCAATGGATAGTTTTCCTTTAGCATCGACTGCTTTACTTTTTCTAATACATGTGTTTGTTTTCGCAAACATTGAATGAGAGGAGTGTCCCGTAGATTACGTGATACTCCTTCTTGTTTTTGGTAGAATATTAGAGGTGCCCTGAAATCGCAGGGTTTATCCGTTGGTCGTAAGTGTATAAAGGGATCAAGTCAAAAAGTTGTGGGGGATCCGTGAAAAATTTAACTTTGTATCGTAATAAACGCACACATTTATGTCTCAAACTATAGATTACTCAGCCCTTTTATCCTGCTTTCTACCCGAAGGTATTCTTGACTATTTCATTGTTACTCGGTATGAGTTTACCAATACCTCTTTTAGTATCTGGTTGGAGGAAAAGAATGATATACCTGAAGAGTTGAATGGGTTAAAAGTGCATTCGAATGGGTTCTTCAGAGAGATTACCGTACAAGACTTTCCCGTTCGTGGAAGAAAGGTTTCATTACTTGTAAAGAGAC
>JBOFXU010000215.1:0-8760 GCA_051654305.1 Bacteroidales bacterium
CTATTATGCAACTATAGTCGGTAAATACGGTTCGCCTGTTCAGAAGATTCTTCAGAAGCTCAGCTCATATGATTTCAACTACATTTGTTCGCTTCATGGTCCCGTATGGAAAAAACATATCAGCGATGCAGTGAACATCTACGATCGTCTCAGTCGCTACGAAGGAGAAGAAGGTGTAGTTGTTGCCTATGGCAGTATGTATGGCAATACCGAAGAGATGGCTGAAGCAATTGCTGCGTCACTCACCGAGAACGGAGTAAAGAAAGTGATCATGCACAACTTGTCAAAATCAGATATCTCCGAAGTTATTGCTGACGTATTCAAATACAAAGGACTGGTAATAGGTAGCCCAACCTATTGCAACGAGCTCTTCCCCGAGGTGAAGGCGCTTACTGACAAGATCCAGACCCGCGAAATTAAAAATCGCACCTTTGCATACTTTGGAAGTTATACCTGGGCAGGAGCTGCCGTAAAACATCTGGCGGCATTTGCTGAAAAAATGCAATGGGAAGTAGTTAACCCTTCCTCTGTGGAGATGAAACAAGGCATGAAGGAAGATACTCTCATTAAATGCTACGAACTTGGTAAAACAATGGCTGAAAGGCTGAAACAATCATAATACTAAAACATCTTTTTAACTATGAGATTAATTATTCAACCGGATTACGCAAATGTTTCGGAGTGGGCTGCTAACTATGTGGCTGCTAAAATCAAAGCATTCAATCCGACAAGCGAAAAACCTTTTGTTCTTGGATTACCTACAGGAGGTTCTCCGCTTGGAATGTATAAGAAACTGATTGAACTAAACAAAGCTGGAGTAGTTTCTTTTGCGAATGTAGTAACATTCAATATGGATGAATACTGCAACCTTCCGAAAGAACACCCGGAGAGCTACCACTCTTTCATGTGGAATAACTTTTTCAATCACATCGACATCAATGCCGAAAACGTAAACATCCTGAACGGAAATGCGGAAGATCTTGAGGCTGAATGTCAGCGTTACGAAGATAAAATTAAAACATACGGTGGTATTCACCTTTTCTTAGGAGGCATCGGTCCTGACGGTCACATTGCGTTCAACGAACCAGGTTCATCACTTGCTTCACGCACTCGTGTTAAGACATTGACTACTGACACAATTATTGCAAACTCTCGTTTCTTCGACAACGATGTAAACAAAGTTCCTAAAACTGCAGTAACTGTAGGTGTTGGTACTGTACTTGACGCTAAAGAAGTACTGATCATCGTTAATGGTCACAATAAGGCTCGTGCTTTATATCATGCTGTTGAAGGTTCTATTAACCAAATGTGGACAATCAGTGCTTTGCAAATGCACCCGAAAGGAATCATCGTTTGCGACGATGCTGCTACAGCAGAGATCAAAGTAGGTACATACAACTATTTCCTTGATATTGAAAAGGATCACTTAGCACCAGCTTCTCTTTTGAAATAATTGTGTAAATAGCACATAAAATCCAAAAGTAAGGGGAAACAAATCATTTATATGATTCTGTTTCCCCTTTTTGCATTCACTCCCCTGAAATAATCAAAAGAGGTCTCATCTGATATCATTTTGAATTTTATCCCTCCCGAAATCTATTTTATTTTGACAAAAAGGGCGGATTATAAACGAAAAAAACTTGGATATTATAACAAAATGTGTAAATTTGGGACAGAATACTTTCTGTTCGTGTAAGTTATCACTTTATGATTACACAACAGACAATCGCAGAACATCAAGCAAATAATTAAATCATTCATAAACTTAAAAAACAGAGCACATGTTTAAAGGACATCCAAAGGGGCTGATTATCGCCTCTATTGCAAACATGGGAGAACGCTTCGGGTTCTACACCATGATGGCTATCTTGCTTCTTTTCCTGCAGGCTAAATTTGGTCTTGACAGCGTTGAGGCAGGTACAATCTATTCTACTTTCTACTTCCTGATCTATGTATTGGCACTTGTCGGCGGACTTATCGCTGACCGTCTTTTAGGTCTGGGTAAAACAATCTTTGCTGGTATCCTGCTTATGTTTGCCGGATATGCAGTTATCGCAATCCCGGGAACTGGACTATACCCTGTTCTTGGTGGTCTTTTGATTATTGCCTTGGGTAATGGTCTTTTCAAAGGAAACCTTCAGGCACTGGTTGGTAATCTGTACGACGATCCAAAGTACAGTCAATTACGTGACCGTGCATTCAGTATCTTCTACATGTGTATCAACGTTGGTGCAATCTTTGCTCCGTTTGCTGCAACTGGTATCCGTAACTGGATTCTTGAGCAAAACGGATACAAATACAACGGAGCTCTTCCGAAAATGTGCCACGAGGTAATCAACGGAACACTTGCTGACAATACAACATTCACCAGACTGGCAGCAGAGGTATCAGGACAACCTGTAACAGACCTTACTGCATTTGCTACAAACTATCTGGATGTATTCAACAAAGGATACCACTACGCATTTGGTATTGCAGCTTGCTCTATGTTGCTTTCTATGGTTGTTTACCTTTGCTGTAAAAAATCACTTCAAGCAGGTGATGTTACTGCGGACGAACAAGCTAAAGCTGCTGCTGCAAGCGGTGTGAAAGTTGAAAAAATGTCATGGGATGAAGAAAAACAACGTCTGATCGCTTTAGGTCTTGTATTCCTTATCGTTATTTTCTTCTGGATGTCATTCCACCAGAATGGGGTAACACTTACATTATTTGCGCGTGACTACACAGAAACACACGTAGGTCCGGGCACCAGCCTAATCTTCAATATCTTCTCATTGATGGGTATTGCTGCCGGTGTAGGAGGTCTTCTTGTAGCTGTAATGAAAGGTAAAACATTAAACCGTATCATCGGTCTGATCGTTTCAGCGATCGGGGTAGCAGTTGCATACAACTTCTATCAGTCATTCGTTGCAGAAAATGGCGGATCAATCTCTCCTGAGTTATTCCAGTCATTCAACCCATTATTTGTTGTATCACTTACTCCTATCGTTGTAGGATTCTTTGCATGGTTAAACAGCAAAGGTATGGAACCATCGGCACCAAGAAAAATCGGTATCGGTATGTTCCTTGCTGCTGCGTCGTTCCTGATCATGGTATTAGGTTCAATGGGATTGGTTGCACCTAAAGATCTTGCTGACGGTGTTGATCCTGAACGTGTATCTGCATACTGGTTGATCGCAACTTATTTCTCTCTGACTATCGCAGAACTATTCCTTAGCCCTATGGGTATCTCTTTCGTATCGAAAGTAGCTCCTCCGCGCTTCAAAGGATTAATGCAAGGTGGTTGGTTGTGTGCGACTGCCTTAGGAAATCAACTTTTAGTGATCGGTACTGTACTTTGGGGTAAAGCAGAAGTATGGCAGGTTTGGGTATTCTTTACTCTTTGCTGTGTGCTTTCTGGTAGCATCATCTTTATGTTGATGAAACGCCTTGAGAAAGTAGCGAAATAACTATAAAATAAATACTATACAATTGCGACAAATAGAAAGTTTCTATTTGTCGCAATTTTGTTTATATACACTTTGTTTATGTGTCTCTACACAGAGTATCTATATAATAATGTACTCTAACAACAATAAAAAGTTACATTTACATCAATCATTTTTAAACAAACGAAGCCTCCCTCTAAAAAAGTCTACAAAATTTCTTAATTGAGTGCAACTAAAATTCAATTTTTTTATTTAACTATGCACCCGTTTTTAGACCTACAGATAAAAAGAAACATGAAAAAAATTTTAGTAATTGGAGCCACGGGACAAATTGGTTCCGAGCTTACGACCGAGCTACGCTCGCGTTATGGGAATGACAATGTTGTAGCTGGATATATTCCTTCTGCACCACTATCTGAATCTTTGGCAGCAAGCGGTCCTTCAGCGATTGCTGATGTTACGAGCGCTAAACACATTGCAGAGATAGTAAATCACCACAAGATTGACACGATTTACAACCTCGCTGCACTTCTTTCAGCAGTAGGAGAACAAAAGCCTTTATTGGCATGGCATATCCAGATCGATGGTGTATTAAACCTTCTTGAGATTGCAAAAGAAAAAAAATGTGCTGTCTTCACACCAAGTTCTATCGGAGCATTTGGAAACAATTCACCGAAAGACAACACGCCACAAGATACTATTCAACGTCCTCAGACGATTTACGGAATCAGTAAAGTGACCACAGAGTTACTTAGCGACTACTACTTCCACAAATATGGAGTAGACACTCGTTCGGTGCGTTTCCCTGGGTTGATTTCATATGTAACACCTCCGGGTGGTGGCACGACTGACTATGCCGTAGACATCTACTACTCTGCTGTAAAAGGCGAGAAATTCGTATGTCCGCTTCAGGCTGGCACACACATGGACATGATGTATATGCCGGATGCTCTTGATGCTTGTGTAAACCTGATGGAAGCTGATCCTTCTAAACTTATTCACCGCAATGCATTCAACATCGCTGCGATGAGCTTTGACCCAGAAATGATCGCTGCTGAAGTTAAAAAACTTGTACCTGGTTTCGAAATGGAATACCAGATTGATGAACTTCGTCAAAACATTGCTAACTCATGGCCAAACTCTCTGGACGATAGCTGTGCGCGCGAAGAGTGGGGCTGGAATCCAAAATATGATCTGACATCAATGAGTCAGGATATGATCGAAAAATTGAAACTTAAATTTCAAATAAAATAACCCGAGATACTATGTACGGTAAATTGAAAAACCACCTCGCAGAAGAGTTAAAATCAATCGAAGCTGCAGGTCTATACAAAAGAGAACGTATTATCACTTCTCCACAAAAAGCAAACATTACGATTCAGGAGAGCGACAAACCTGTATTGAACTTTTGTGCGAACAACTATCTTGGATTATCAGACCATCCACGAGTAATCGAAGCAGCTAAAAAAGCGATGGATGATCGCGGATACGGAATGTCATCTGTACGTTTCATCTGTGGTACTCAGGATATGCACAAAGAGCTGGAACAGGCTATTGCGCGTTATTTCCAGACTGAAGATACCATTCTTTACGCTGCTTGTTTCGATGCAAACGGTGGGGTATTCGAGCCTCTTTTCACAGAAGAAGATGCTATCATCTCTGACTCACTAAACCATGCTTCGATTATCGACGGCGTACGCTTGTGTAAAGCAAAACGTTACCGTTTCAATAATGCGGATATGGCTGACCTTGAACGTTGCCTTCAGGAAGCTCAGGCACAACGCTTCCGTATCGTTGTTACTGACGGGGTTTTCTCTATGGACGGAAATGTTGCTCCGATGGATCAGATCTGTGCATTAGCTGAAAAATACGATGCATTGGTAATGGTTGACGAATGTCACTCTGCTGGTGTTGTAGGAGCTACAGGTCGCGGAGTAAGCGAACAGTTCAACTGCTATGGTAAAATCGATATCTATACAGGAACATTAGGAAAAGCCTTCGGTGGTGCTATCGGTGGATTTACTACCGGACGCAAAGAGATCATTGATCTTCTTCGTCAGCGCTCACGTCCTTACCTATTCTCTAACTCAGTTCCTCCAGCAGTATTAGGAGCTTCTCTGGAAGTATTCCGTATGCTTGAAGAGAGTAACGAGCTACACGATCGTCTGGCTGAAAACGTATCTTATTTCCGCAGCAAAATGATTGAAGCTGGGTTCGACATCAAACCTACTCAATCTGCCATTTGTGCGGTAATGCTTTACGATGCAAAACTATCGCAGGATTTCGCAGCTAAAATGATCGAGCACGGTATTTACGTGACTGGGTTCTACTACCCTGTAGTACCAAAAGATCAGGCTCGTATCCGCGTTCAGCTTTCAGCAGGTCACTCACGCGAAGATCTTGACCGTTGTATCGACGCATTCGTAACAGTTGGAAAAGAACTTGCGGTAATCAAATAATTACCCTTGCGCAAAATATATAGAAAGAAAAAGGCCTCCAATATGGAGGCCTTTTTCTTTAGCTCTAAAGTCTATATTTTTCAATTTGATAGCAAACTTATCGATCTATTGTCAAAATAACAAATCTCTAATGGCTCAGAATGAGCTATAATTCTCCTAAAATTATTTCCTGAGATACGGGGCTTCCATAGATAATCAGTAACCAACTGACTTACAGCATACTAAATAATCACCACTACATACCTAAGGTTCTTCCGGATCAAATGTAATGAACTGGAAAGAGATACGTTTGATCTCAAATGTTCAAAAGTATCAACGCGGACGTTCAAACGTTCAAAAATATATTTTCAAACGTTCGAAAATTTTTGTTGATACGTATAAACGGTCACGTTTGAACGTACCAACTTTCAGGAGGCTACCGGGAGCTCAATTTATAAGAATATTACAGAGAATTCCGGTTTGAAATCCCGAACAAATTCAAAGAGCAAAAAGATAGCTAATTAGCTGATAATCGAACCTTTTGACAGTTGCTAATTTTCTAATTTTCCTCTTCTGCCCTACCTCCACTCACGTATTTGATCACAACACTGGAGCTTAATAATAAATAGAGCGTCGTAAATACCCTTTCCTGATCAATTTGATTTGTCACCATTCGTCACCATTTGTCACACCATTCGTCACCCGAATTTCAAGATATAAACATCTATCTTACAGATCTATAGAACAGACATCCAGACTGTGTGACGAATGGTGACGAATCAAAACAGAAACTTTATGTAATTGAATATTTTCGGAGGTATCTAAAGCAAAAAGGTCCGATAACCTTTCGATTACCGGACCTTTGCGGAAGAAGGGGGATTCGAACCCCCGGAGCCGTTTCCAGCTCGTCAGTTTAGCAAACTGGTGGTTTAAGCCACTCACCCATCCTTCCTGGCTTAACATTCTCTCGAATGCATTGCAAAGATAAAACAATATTTTTAATCTGCAAACATATTAGACCAAAAAGTTGAGCAATTTTACCCTATGAATAATAATAATCGAATCATCATAACAGAAATAAACTAAAAATCAACAGAATAAAGATCCTTCTCACGCACATGTCATTTTAGCTAAGCCTCTCAATTATTACAGAACATGGGAATGAGCCCACGGTTATATAGTAGGGTAATTGACATGGAGAATCTAAGAATCTTAGGATGAAGGGAAAAACTATTTGTTATTTTAATCACGAATCAAATAATAGCATATATTTGCCATCGTATTACATTAAAACAATAGCCTATGAAAAATCAGATCCATGAACCCGAAATAACCGGGAAAAGAGTCATTAGCTACTCAGTTGCCGAAGGGAAAGAAATCATCCAGGTTGTACTTGAAAAAGACAAAATGGAGAAAGATACTCCAGAAGAATATACGGAAGGTAATCTAACCTACAATATTTCAGAAACTCAACTTAAGATCTACCCGGCAGATCCCGTAAAAGATAAAAAGATAGCTATATTAATCTTTCCTGGAGGAGGCTTCAGCAAAGAATCCTTGCTGTTTGAGGGAGAAAAACCGGCACGCTGGTTAGCTTCTGAAGGGATAACCGGGATCGTAATGAAGTACAGGCTACCGAAAGGCCGGAGCAGATTGCCCCTTTCGGATGCTCAACTGGCATTGATTTACCTCAAAGAGCATGCTTCTCAGCTTGGTATTGAAGGTAATGCGATAGGTGTGTGGGGATTTTCATGTGGCGGGCATATTGCATCAGCTGCAGCAACGCACTTTACGACTGAAACACGACCTGATTTTCAGATACTTTTCTATCCAGTGATCTCGATGGAAGAAAAGATCACACATATCGATTCGCGCAGAAACCTGATGGGAGACATCCCGACAGAAGATGAAATTCGATTTTTATCGAGCGATGAACAAGTGAAACGAGAGACCCCTCCTGCTTTGATTGTACTGAGTGACGATGATAACCGGGTAACGCCTCTGAATGCTATCCGCTACTATAGTGCCCTTAAAAAGAAGGAAATACAGGCCACTTTATACATCTTCCCACAAGGAGGACACGGATGGGGCTTTAAGCATGAATTTAACTACAAGCAAGAGATGAAAAGCCTTGTTTTAAAGTGGATTGACGAAGAAATAGTTCAATAAGATCAGGAGATTTAACATAAGGGATTATTAACGCTAAGAAGTCGGATTACAAAGAAACAAATCCGATTTCTTAGCGTTAATCTATTACATCTGTCCTAAGATAAAATTTCAAAATCATCTGAAGCTATGAAACTTTCATGTTTTATGCTGATTTGTATCCTCTTACTTGGATATTCAGCAAAGATTCTGGCTCAGAAGTTGGATTCAGGACAAAAAATAAACCGATTGACTGATGCTAATTCAGAGGTGACCGGGATTGCTCCTGAGATCTATTCTTTCAATGAGCGTGTGTTGCTATGGGAGAACTTATTTGGCGAAAACCGCCAGGAAATAACAATTGCTGAATTTGTATCCGGGGTTCGTGCAGCGATAGCCGGAGAAGAACTGACGCAACTGGAGGAATACGCAAAGACCCATACATGGAATTGGGAAGTAACTAACCCAACTATTGTTTGGAAATTTGACCCAAGCGACAGATTATTAAGAAAAGATTTTGTGCGAGCATTGCAGACTCCTTTCAATCTGCTCGGTGATCATTCTTCAATGTATGACTGGACACTTAATAATAATAATCCGTTTAACCGGCAAAGTGCGCGAATGAATCTTATTAATTTTCCAAGATTATATTTCTTAGTGCAAATGTTTAGTTTTTTTCAGGTTGTAGACGAGCTTATCAAACAAGTCCCAACCTCTTTTTCATTGAACAAACAGTGGAAAGTTTCGTA
>JBOFXU010000216.1:0-13737 GCA_051654305.1 Bacteroidales bacterium
AAATCGCATCATGAAATAATATTAAACTACTTCAACAACAGAAGCACAAATGCATGTGCAGAATCATTTAATGCAAAAATAAAAGCTTTTAGAGCTGATTTTAGAGGAGTGCGAGACATCAAATTCTTCTTGTTTAGACTATGCAAAATTTATGCGTAGTCCGGATAAACATTTAACATTCCCACAACTTTTTTACTTGATCCAGACTTACTATGTTGTATTCATAATCGAGAGCATACCAACCGTGTTTATCCGTTGATCCCTGTTTGGATCCCCTCTCCGCCGCCCCGGGAGTATAGGGCAAAAAAAAAGGAACACGTGAGTGTTCCTTTTTTCAAGGGTGGGCCCAATAGGATTCGAACCTATGACCCCCTGCTTGTAAGGCAGGTGCTCTGAACCAGCTGAGCTATGAGCCCTAAATATTCAGTTGAGAAGCGTTGTTTTGTTTCTCAATTGCGATGCAAAGATATGGCTCTTTTCTGAAACCTCCAAATTTTAAAAGCATTTTTTTTGCACTTTATTTTCGTGTTTTGGTGTTTGGGGTGTTTAACTCCCTGGAAAGTAGCTGTGTAGCGGGTGTAATTTTTTTTGCTTTTTCTGCTAAATAAAATCCAATCCTGTGGTTGCCGGCATCTTTTTTTGGAGGATTGCGGCAAATGCATTGGGAGAGATATCGAGCGACGAAAGGGTAAATTCGGTCATTTCGCGCGAGGAGTCGCAGAAGATGATCCGGAAATGGTAGGTGAAGGAGGGGCGATCGGGGGCATACTCGACATAGAGCGATTCGATCTGCTGCCAGGACATGGCTCCCCATCCGCGGAAGTCGATGCCCTGTTCGTCTATACGGATGACGGGGCTGGGGGCAGTGGTGCGGCTACGGTCCCAGAGGTAGAGTCCGAGGAAGAGGGCAAAGAGGAGGAGTCCCTGACGGATGCGTCCTGTGATGAAGCGTGTGGCTGCGACGAAGAGCAGGAGGTAGTTGAAAAAACCGGTGAATCCGCTGCTGGGTGCTTTGCGCTGGTGGATGACGGTGATGCGGGAGTGGGACGGGGTGTAGGTAGTGTGTTCAGTCATGCTGTTGATGTTTAGAGGTTGTTTGTGAAAATGTGAGTAGTGCGGGCAAGAGTTGCTCGAAAAGGGTGGTGAGCTCGGCGCGATGGTGGCTGAGGTAGCTCATGGACTGGTCGAGATCGATGTCTAACCCGCGGTAGTGCTGCATGATGCGGAGCGAATCGCGTATGCCTGCTTCGGTTTTGTAGCACACAAGGCGGTTGGAGGCTACGAAGTGCCAGACAAAGCCCTGGAAGCGTTTGGGGAGCCGGGGGTAGCTGAGCAGGGTGTAGGCGTAGAAACGCCAGGCAAAGAGCGTGAGCGACTGTCCGGTGTAGTGTTTGAAGTTGCGAGCCAGAATGTGGTCGAGAAAGATATCGAGGAGGACGGGCGCGTATTTGCCTGCCACGGGGCGCAACTGGCGTACGTGGTTGAGGACAAGCGGATGCGTGTCGATAAAATGGTCGATGGCTCGATGGGTGGAGATGCCCCGGGCGATTCCCGGGGGGTACTCTTTGTATTTTTTTCCTTTGACTCCATCGGCGATAAATCCGCCTAACTGTTGCGATAGGGGGGTGCCGGAGAGGAATATATGGGCTAAATAATTCATTGTTGATGGATTAGAGGGCAAAGATATAAAATTAGAGACAGGTTGGTGCGGGATGGGGCGATGGAGGGGGGAAGGATTCGCTTGCGCGAGTAAGAAAAACTTTTATTTTGCCGACAATAATCGGGGATATGTGGGCAAATTGCCTTATTTTTGTATTTATTGGAAATGGAGTGTCTTATTAAAAAAAACAGTTGTAGCCTTATGAACCGGACCGAAAAAACGGAGAAGTACAAGATTTTGTTTGTTTGTTTAGGGAATATCTGTCGTTCGCCCACGGCAGAGGGGGTGATGCAGACCCTGGTGAAGGAGGCGCATCTGGATGGGCAGATCGGGATTGACTCTGCGGGGACGTATGGCGGACATGCCGGGGAGTTGCCTGATGCACGTATGCGGCAGCATGCTCAACGCCGGGGCTATGCTCTGACGAGCCGTTCGCGCCAGGTGAGGGTTTCGGACTTTGAGGAGTTTGACCTGATTGTGGCGATGGACGACCGCAATTACGAGGAGTTGCGCCATCTGGCTCCGGATCTTGAAGCGCAGGCGAAGGTGCACCGCATGGTGGAGTACAGCACGCAGCGTGAGTATGATTATATACCCGATCCGTATTACGGAGGAGCCGAAGGTTTTGAGCTGGTGA
Source organism: Bacteroidales bacterium (assembly GCA_051654305.1). Lineage (GTDB taxonomy): Bacteria > Bacteroidota > Bacteroidia > Bacteroidales > UBA7332 > UBA7332. The sequence continues at coordinate 2,298 of JBOFXU010000216.1, forward strand.
TTGACTTGCTTGAAGAGGCGTGCGGGGGATTGTTGAACGAGATAAAAACGAAAATATTATGATGAAGGTAAAGATTATCAATACGTCGAAACACGAGTTGCCGGAATATGCTACGGCTCATGCTGCGGGAATGGATATCCGCGCTAATCTGACGGAGGCAGTGACGCTGCAGCCGCTGGAGCGCCGACTGATCCCGACGGGACTCTCGCTGGAGTTGCCGGTGGGCTTTGAGGCTCAGATCAGACCGCGCAGCGGACTGGCATTGAAGAAGGGGATCACGGTGTTGAACTCTCCGGGAACGATTGATGCGGATTATCGGGGCGAAGTGGGGATCATTCTGATCAACCTTTCGAACGAGCCTTTTGTGATCGAAGATGGGGAGCGTATTTGTCAGATGGTGATTGCCGCACACGAACAGGTGGAATGGGTAGAGGTGGAAGAACTGGGAGCTACGGACCGTGGCGAAGGGGGCTTTGGCCATACCGGAAAGAAATAGCCTGTAACGTATAACCTTTAAATAAAGTCTATGAAGAAGATACCTATCTGTTTGTTGCTGATTATGACCGGGGGCGGGTTGGCAATGAGTTGTTCGACGCTTCGGAAGTCTGCGTCGGAGCAACCGGCGGCAGTTTCCTATGCCCCTTATCTGTCGGAAAGTGAGCAGCGCAAGGCTGATTTCTATTTCGAGGAGGGATTGCGATTTAAAGCGATCAATCAGCACGATGCGGCTTTTGATGCTTTTTCGCGTGCGGCTGCCATAGATACCGTAAATGCTTCATCGTTCTATGCCTTGTCGAACTATTATCTGAGTCTGCGGAATCCCGTAAAAGCGTTGAATCTTTTGCAAAAGGCGATTCTGATTGAGCCCGATAACTACTGGTATCTGTATGCTGTGGCGAATCTGGCGCAGCAGATGAATATGAACGAGGAGGCGATCGACTACTATAAACGGCTGATTGCAACGAATGCGGATAAGCCGGAACTGATCTTTTCGCTTTCGGAGGTGTACACCCAGTTGGGGCATATCGACGAGGCGATCTCTTCGCTGGACAGTCTGGAGGAGAAGTTGGGGGTGAATGAGGTGGTTTCGATTCAGAAATTCAAGCTCTACCTTTCGATGAACGAGGAGGTGAAGGCGAAGGCGGAGATGGATAAGCTGATAGCGGCGTATCCGAACGAGATTCGTTTCCCGCTTTCGATGGGCGATATGTCGCTGGAGAATGACCGCAAGGAGCTGGCGCGTTCGTATTACGAGAAGGCGAAGAAGATTGATGCGGACGATGGTCATCTGCAGTTGTCGCTGGCGAACTACTATTCGAAAATAGGGGCCCAGGATTCGGCAGAGATTCAGATCAAGGGGGCTTTGTACAACAGGAATCTGGAGATCGGGTCGAAGATTGAGATACTGAAGGATTATCTGAAGACACTCTATATGCGCAAGGAGGATACGAAGGAGCGCGATGCGTTGTTTGATATTCTTTTTGAGTCGTATCCTCAGGAGAAGGAGCTGTTTAAACTTCAGGCGAGTTACCTGATGGCGGAGAAGCGTTTTGAGGAGGCAAAGGATCGTCTGGAGATTGCCGTGGGGCTGGATCCGAACGATCAGGAGCTTTGGCTGAGTCTGCTGGATGTGTGTCTGCGTCTGCAAGCGTTTGACGATGTGGCGACGACGTGTAAGCGTGCGCTGGAGTATTTCCCGAAGGTGGGAGAGTTTTACTACTATCAGTCGATTGCGCTGAGCTTTGACGAGAAGTATCCCGAAGCAATCGGGGTGATCAGTCAGGGGCTGGAGCGTATGGAGAAGAACAATCCGCGTTTTATCTCGGGCATGTATGGGCAGCTGGGGGATATTTTTCATCAGCTGAAGGACCAGAAGAAGTGTTTCGGGGCTTACGATAAGGCGCTGGAGGTGTATCCTGACAATGCGATGGTGTTGAACAACTATGCCTATTTTCTGTCGATGGATAAATCGAGATTGAAGGAGGCGGAGAAGATGAGTGCACGAAGTGTGAAGGTGGAGCCGGAGAACCCGACTTACCTCGATACGTATGCGTGGATCTTTTTTCAGATGGAGAACTACTTTCTGGCGAAGGTGTACATCGAAACGGCGATGCGCAACGGAGGGGATACGAGCGAGGTGCTGGTAGACCACTATGGTGATATATTGTGTATGAACGGAGATGTGGAAGGGGCTTTGGTGCAATGGCAGAAGGCGCTCGAAATGGGGGCTAAATCGAAGGTGTTGCAGAAGAAGATCGATGAAAAGAGATATATTCCGAATCCGGATGAATTTGATAACTAAACGAAGAAGATGAGAAAAATAACTAAGATTGCAGGTCTGGTTTCACTCTTGATGGCGCTGACGCTGACGGGGTGTAAATCGAAGCAGGGGAGTGTTGCCCGCTTTAGTAAGGACGGGATGGAGCGCGTAGAGGCGGTATTGGCGAAACAGTTTGAGTACGAAACGTTTGTGGGTCGTGTGGATCTTGCCCTGACGCTGAAGGGGAAACGCATCAACTCGAAGGCAGAGGTGCGGATGATCAAGGATCGCTATATTCAGGTTTCGGTGCAACCGTTGCTTGGCATTGAGGTGGCACGTCTGACGATTTCGCCCGATACGTTACTGCTGATTGACCGCATGGGAAAGCGCTATGTGTGTGAGGAGATTTCGAAACATCAGCAGATGTTGCCTGAGGAGGTGAACTTTGCTGCGATGCAACAAATGATTGCCAATCAGATATTTGACGTGAACCGTGCAGCGATCACTTCAAAAGACATTGTAAATTTGTTTGAACAAAAGAAGGAGGGTGATTTGTTAATCATTAACTCGAACAACGGAAGACGTGTGGATTTTGATTTTATGTTGAATAATGAGGCGCAGCTGATTCAGACCAGTGTGCAGACAAAAACAGGAACACGATTGATGGATTACCGTTACGAGGATTTTCGCCCGACAGACAACGGCGGGGTATTTCCGTATAAAGCGAAGGTGCAGTTGAAGATCAGAGAGTATGAGGTGGAGGCTGCAATGAACTTCAGTAATGTAAGCGTAAATAAGCGCACGGAGATTTCGATGGCTGTGCCAAACAGATATAATAAAATGAAGATAGAGGAGTTGTTGTCTGTTCTTCTGAAGAAATAACTAACCTAAACCTATAAGTGCGGTATGCATCTAAAAAGTAAAATTCGCTTGTTTCACCTTGACTCGTATTTGCTGAAAGCCGGACTTCGTTTTTTAATTTTATTCCTGATCATGGTGCTGACTGTTCCTGGACTGTTTGCTCAGGCACAGAAACAGATCAAGGATCTGGAGAAGAAGAGAAAGGCGGCTCTGGCTCAGATTGAAATCACGGGGGAGTTGTTGAACTCCACCAAAAAGGATGCTGCCAGTACGCTTGAACGTATGCAATTGCTCAGTCGCCAGATAGAGGTGCGAAAAAACTATATCCAGGCGCTGAATAAGGAGATCGGGACGCTGGATCGACAGATCGGCAGAACGACGCAGGATATTAAAGATTTGCAGTTTGAGCTTTCGATGAAGAAGCAGAACTATGCAAAGGCTATGCAGGGGATGAGTAAACGCAAATCGTCGTACGATAAGCTGATGTTTATTTTCTCGGGCGAAAACTTTGCTCAGACGTACAGGAGGGTGCGTTACCTGAGAGAGTATGCCGTTTGGCGCAGAATCCAGTCGGAAGAGATTATGGAGAAGGCGCAGAAACTTGAGGCGAAACGTCAGGAGCTGGAGAAATCCCGTGCGAGTAAGAATCTGCTCTTGGCCGAACGCGAAGGAGAACGCAAGGCGATTGAACAGGAGGAGGTGAAGTCGAAGGAGCTTTCGGCTGAGCTGGGCAAGAAGCGCAAGGAGCTTGAGGGACAGCTGAAAAAGCAGCACCAGCAGGCAGATGCCCTGAATCGTAAGATCGAACAGATTATCGAGGAGGAGGCGCGTAAAGCTGCCGAAGAGGCGAAACGACGTGCAGCGGCTGAAGCGAAGCGTAAGGCAGCGGAGGCAGCCAAGCGTAAAGCGGCTGAAGCGGCGAAGCGTAAGGCGAATGCGAGTGCAAAAGAGAAAGAGAAGGTGGTCGTTCAAACACCGGTGGAGGAACCGAAAACGGAGGAGCGTGTGTCTGAATCGAAAGGTGGATATGCGATGACCAGCCGGGAGCAAAAACTCTCGTCAAGTTTTGGGGCAAACCGCGGACGTCTGCCGATGCCTCTACGGGGCAAGTATGTGATTGTGGGTCGTTTCGGCGTTCAGCAGCACAAGGATCACAAGTTTGTGAAGACCGAAAATAAAGGGATTGATATTCTGACGACTACCGGTACGGATGCCCGGTCGGTATTCGAGGGAGAGATCTCGCGTGTGTTTGTGGTGCCGGGATTCAATAATACGGTGATTGTCCGTCACGGGAATTACCTGTCGGTTTACTCGAACCTGAGTCGGGTGTATGTGAAGGCGGGAGACCGTGTGAACACGGGGCAGTCGCTGGGTACGATCTTTTCTGATCCGGATCAGAACAATCGTAGTGTGTTGCATTTCCAGATCTGGAAGGAGACCACGAAACTTAATCCGGAGCTATGGTTGAACAAATAATGAGTAAATTATGAATATTCCAAAATTAAAACATACTACATCGGGCAATTTCCTGCTGATGGCCGGTCCGTGCGTCATTGAAGGCGAGGAGATGGCGATGGAAATTGCGGCGAAAGTGGTAGAAATATCCAATAAACTGGAGATCCCTTACGTGTTTAAGGGGTCGTATCGCAAGGCGAACCGCTCGCGTATCGACTCTTTTACGGGTATCGGAGATCTGGAGGCACTGAAGATTCTGAAAAAGGTGGGAGAGCGTTTTGATATTCCTACCGTGACAGATATTCACTCGGCAGAAGAGGCTGAAATGGCTGCGCCGTATGTGGATATTCTTCAGATTCCGGCGTTCCTTTGTCGTCAGACGGACCTGCTGATTGCGGCGGCTAAGACGGGGAAGGTGATCAATATCAAAAAGGGTCAGTTTCTTTCGCCTGAGGCGATGCAGTTTGCGGTACAGAAGATCCGCGATTGCGGGAATGAGCAGGTGATGCTGACGGATCGGGGGACGACCTTCGGGTATCACGATCTGATTGTGGATTATCGCGGGATTCCTCAGATGCAGCAGTTTGAATGTCCGGTGGTGCTGGATGTGACGCACTCGCTGCAACAGCCGAACCAGACTACGGGAGTTACGGGTGGATTGCCTCAGATGATTGAGACGATTGCACGTGCCGGTGTGGCTGTGGGGGTTGATGGCTTGTTTATCGAGACGCATATGGAGCCTTCGGTGGCGAAATCAGACGGGGCGAACATGCTGCGCCTGGATTTGCTGGAGGGATTGATGGAGCGCCTGGTGGCTATCCGCCAAACGATTAATCAGTTTCGCTGATGATGCGCATCGGATTGCTGTCGGACACACACGGTTACTGGGATGAGCGCTATGAGCAGTATTTCGGGGAGTGTGATGAGATCTGGCATGCCGGAGATATCGGTGCGGAGGATCTGATTGACCGGCTCGGGAAGATCAAACCCGTGCGGGCAGTCTATGGGAATATAGACAGCCACGCGATGCGTCTGCGCTATCCGCAGCACCAGAAGTTTACGATGGAGGGTGTGAAGGTGTGGATGACGCATATCGGAGGGTATCCGGGGAAGTATGAGCCTTCGGTGAGCCGCGAGATTGCCTACAATCCGCCGAATCTGTTTATTTCGGGACATTCGCATATACTGAAGGTGATGCCCGACAAACGTCTCGGACTGTTGCATATCAATCCGGGAGCGGCAGGGAAATATGGATTCCATACGAAACGGACATTGATCCGCTTTACGATAGATGCAGGAAATATCTCTGATCTGGAAGTGATCGAACTTTCGTAGTTGCTCCGTCAGGAGGAGCCGAAGGGAGATCTGTTGCGCGTTTGCGGCGTAAACGGAAGGAGAGAGAGGAGATATAACTGTTGAAGTTAATTATGATTAAAACAGGGGTATAGTACGGCTACTATATCCCTGTTTTTGTTCTATATAGGTTGTTTGTCTATTTTACAATCGGCGTTTTTAAATGAATTTTTAGTGTTGTTATTAAAATGTTGCAATCTATTAATATTGCTGTCTTCATGTAAAAAAAGGTAATGGCTTGATTTGCGTGGAGGGGTTAATGGATTGATTTTCCGAGATGCTTTGTGTGTCGGGGGTGTGAAAGTGTGTGTGTATTTAATATATATTTACATATTTAACCTCTTTCACCCAAAAAGAGTATACTGTTAAGAAATACAATAAATTGATTTGAATGAATTAGAATCACTAATTTGGCGTCGAAAAGTAAATATATACCTGTGATTTTTACTGTAAACGAGATTAATATAATACATAACATACGAATGATTGAGAACTTATCCATTGCCCTGAGAGCTGCTATAATAGCCGGTAACGAGATTATGGGAATTTACACAAATCCGGCATCGGACTTTCAGATTGAAAGAAAGGCGGACAATTCGCCATTGACGATTGCTGACCGGAATGCAAACGAACGTATCGTGTCGTTGCTGGAGAGAACTCAAGTCCCGATTCTGAGTGAAGAGGGAAGAGCGATACCTTTTGAAGAGCGTGAAGGATGGGAAAAACTCTGGATTGTAGATCCGCTGGACGGAACGAAAGAGTTTATTAAACAAAATGGAGAATTTACGGTAAACATCGCTCTTGTAGAGAAAGGTGTTCCTGTGATGGGGGTGATATATGTGCCCGTAGAGCAGGTGCTGTACTTCGGTGCAGAGGGTGTTGGCGCATTTAAAGCCTATGTGGCAGATCCGCTGAATCCGCTGGCGATTGATTCGGTTTTTGAAGAGGCACAGCGTCTGCCGATTGCTCAGGAGCGTGAAGAGGTGGTCGTAGTGGCTTCGCGTTCGCACCTGAGTGCAGAGACGGAGGCGTATATCGGTAAGATCCGCGAGACGGGTCGTGCGGTAGAGATGGTCTCGAAAGGAAGCTCATTGAAGATTTGTCTGGTGGTGGAAGGCGCCGCAGATGTATATCCACGTTTTGCTCCGACCATGGAGTGGGACACGGCAGCAGGGCATGCCATAGCTCGTGCAGCAGGTAAAGAGATTTACCAGATAGACGAGGTAACTCCATTGTGTTATAATAAAAAAGATCTTTTAAATCCTTGGTTTATCGTTAAGTAATCCACGGAAATACATATTGTCAAATGGAGTTTGAATCTACATTTGTTTTAGTTATCCTCTGCCTGCTGATTGTAGCACTGGCACTGGATAAGATGAAACCGGGAATGCTGTTTTTTTCGGCGGTAATTCTCTTTATGCTTACCGGAACAATCACTCCACAGGAGGCGTTGGAAGGGTTTAGCAACAAAGGGATGATTACGGTAGCCATTCTTTTTCTGGTGAGTGAGGGGGTGCGTCGTTCGGGTGCTTTGAATAAAACCATACGCCTGATTCTGCCCTCGCGGAAACTCAACGTAGGGGGATCGCTTTTGCAGATTCTTCCTCCGATTGCCGGAATATCCGCATTTCTGAACAACACGGCGGTAGTAATTATCTTTGCTCCGATCATCAAACGCTGGTCGGAACATATGAATCTGCCTCCGACAAAATTCCTGATCCCCCTATCGTATGCCACGATTCTGGGGGGACTTTGCACACTGATCGGGACCTCCACGAATCTGGTGGTGAACGGTATGATGCAGAATCAGGGATTCAACGGGTTTGGCATGTTTGAACTCGGTAAGGTAGGTCTGCCGATAACGATTGTCGGGATTATCTATCTGATTGCCCTTTCGCGCTGGCTACTTCCCGGAAAGATGGTTGATTCGAACAAGAACGATTATAAGGAGTATTCGTATAATATGCTGATTACTCCCGGAAGCCCTTTTCATGGAGACATTGTGAAGGAGGGGAAGATCAAGCAGTTGCCTCAGTTTGAGGTGAGATCCATTCTTCGGGATGGCTGTACGGTGTCTTTGCAAGACCAGGAGATCACGATTTGTGAAAACGACCAGCTGGTGCTGGGCGGAAAGTCGGGGTCGGTCACTCAGCTTGCAAGCATGGAGGGGATTGAGTTTTGTGGGATATCGGGTGCAGAGAAAGAGTTTGTGCGTAAGAAGGCGATCAAGCAGGTAGAGGCAGTTTTGGGTCCGCGTTTCCCGGGGATCAACAAGACCCTCGGAAAGTTTGACTTTTTCCGTCACTATGGCGCCGTGGTAACGGCTGTGCATCGTAACGGGGAGATCATTTCGGTGGGGCTGAATCATCTGGTACTGAAAGAGGGCGATAATCTGGTGTTGCTGACGGACGGGACATTTATCCCGGCATGGGGCGATTCATCGGTGTTCCTTCTGTTGTCAGATGTGGGCGATTTCTCGATACCGGGGAATAAGACCAAGCGATATATCTCGGTCGGACTGGTGTTGCTGATGATTCTTGGAGCCACGCTGGGGGAGTTTCTGCCAGTTATTGACGGGGTGAAATTCGATATGTTCTTCTTTGCTGCCTTCACGGTTGTGATAATGGCATGGACCAACATTATCCCGACACAGAACTACACGAAGTTTGTCAACTGGGATATTCTGATTACCATCGCCTGTGCCTTCGGGATCAGTAAAGCGATGATGAACTCCGGAATAGCCGACTCGATAGCACACCGCATTATTGACGGAGCGAACGATTACGGGCCATACGCCATATTGGCCGCTCTGTATCTGATCACCAATATATTTACCGAACTGATCACAAACAATGCAGCAGCAGCACTTGCTTTTCCAATCTCATTGTCTGTGGCGAATCAACTGGGCATCGATCCGACCCCTTTGTTTGTCACCATTTGTGTGGCAGCCTCGGCAAGTTTTGCGACACCGATCGGCTATCAGACCAACCTGATTGTGCAGAGTGTGGGGAACTACCGCTTCACGGATTATGTGAAGATCGGTTTGCCGCTTAATATCATTGTATTTATTCTATCTGTTATACTTATCCCGATGATCTGGGAATTTTAATTGCTTAAATGTAAAACAACCTAATATGAATCACAATCATATTTACCCTATTTTCGACCGAATGCTTCAGCGCGGAGACCGCGAGAGTCTGTTGCAACAGAAAGGGCTGATGATCTGGCTTACCGGATTGTCTGGTTCGGGCAAAAGCACGGTGGCAGTAGCCCTTGAGAGAGAGCTGCACAACCAAGGTTTTTTGTGCCGTACGCTGGATGGAGACAATATCCGCAGCGGGATAAACAACAATCTCGGTTTCTCGGAAGAGGACCGTATCGAAAATATACGTCGTATCGCAGAAGTATCTAAACTTTTTGTAGAAACAGGCATTATAACCATAGCTGCATTTATCAGTCCGACAAACGATATTCGTAAGCTGGCATCGGAAATCATCGGTCAGGATGATTTTATCGAAGTGTTTATTGATACACCTCTTGAGGTGTGTGAGCAACGCGATGTGAAAGGATTGTACAAAAAGGCACGTGCCGGAGAGATCAAAGAATTTACCGGCATCTCATCGCCATTTGAAGCGCCCGAACATCCGGATCTGCGGATAGACACCTCTGTGCAGAGTCTCGAGGAGTCTGTGCGTCAGTTGATGGACTTTATACTTCCAAGAATTAAATAACAAACGAAATAATTAGATTGAGAATGTCAGAATATAATCTTAGTCACTTAAGACAGCTTGAAGCTGAATCTATTCACATTATTCGTGAAGTGGTCGCTGAGTTCGAGAATCCGGTAATGCTTTATTCCATCGGTAAGGATTCATCTGTGATGGTACGTCTTGCCGAGAAAGCATTTGCCCCGGGGAAAGTACCTTTCCCATTGATGCATATTGACTCAAAATGGAAATTTAAGGAGATGATCGAATTTCGCGATAAGTATGCCAGAGAGCATGGCTGGGATTTGATCGTGGAGTTCAATGAAGAAGCATACAAAGCAGGGGTAGGTCCTTTCACTCACGGGAGTAAAGTACACACCGACCTGATGAAAACCAAAGCTCTGCTGGGTGCACTGGATAAGCATAAATTTGATGCTGCCTTCGGAGGTGCACGCCGTGACGAAGAGAAATCGCGTGCCAAAGAGCGTATCTACTCATTCCGGGATAAGTTCCACCAGTGGGACCCGAAAAATCAGCGTCCTGAATTGTGGGATATCTACAATGCGAAAGTACACAAAGGAGAATCAATCCGTGTGTTCCCGCTTTCAAACTGGACCGAGCTGGATATCTGGCAATACATACGTCTGGAGAATATTCCGATTGTACCGCTGTACTTTGCGAAAGAGCGTCCGGTGGTAAATATGGACGGAAACTTCATTATGGCAGATGACGACCGTATGCCTCAGGAGTTGCGTGACAAAGCAGAAATGAAAATGGTTCGCTTCAGAACTTTAGGATGCTATCCTTTGACCGGAGCTATTGAATCAGATGCGAAGGATATCGAAAGCATCGTTGAAGAGATGATGACAACGACCAAATCAGAACGTACGACGCGTGTGATCGATTTTGATCAGGAGGCGAGTATGGAGCAAAAGAAACGCGAAGGTTATTTCTAAAACTGAAACTCAATGAGCACAAAACTAAATATAACAGAATTCCTGAATCAGGATGAAAAGAAAGATCTTTTACGTCTTCTTACGGCAGGATCGGTGGATGATGGAAAATCAACACTTATCGGACGTCTACTATTTGACAGTAAGAAATTGTACGAAGATCAACTCGATGCCCTCGAAAGAGATAGTAAACGTGTAGGGAATGCAGGTGAAAACATTGATTATGCTTTGTTACTTGACGGACTGAAAGCCGAAAGAGAGCAGGGGATCACGATTGATGTGGCTTACCGCTACTTCTCGACGAACCGTCGTAAGTTTATTATTGCCGATACTCCGGGTCACGAGCAGTACACCCGTAATATGATTACAGGGGGATCGACTGCCAATCTGGCAATTATCCTGGTAGATGCACGTACGGGGGTTATCACGCAGACTCGTCGTCACTCTTACCTGATCTCTTTGCTGGGGATCAAACACGTGGTGCTTGCTGTGAATAAAATGGACCTGGTGGATTACAGTGAAGAGGTGTTTAATTCGATTGTAACGGAATACCGCAGCTTTGCCGAGCCTCTTGGTCTGAAAGATGTTCAGTGCATTCCGTTATCGGCGTTGAACGGCGATAACGTAGTGGAGAAATCGGACAATATGCCTTGGTATACAGGAGTTCCGATTCTGGAATACATCGAAACGATAAAGATTGATGCTGATCAGAACTATACAGACTTCCGTTATCCGGTACAGTATGTATTGCGTCCGAACCTGGATTTCCGCGGATTCTGCGGTAAAGTAGCTTCGGGAGTAATCCATAAAGGAGATGAGGTGATGGCATTGCCTTCGGGTAAAACATCGCG
>JBOFXU010000217.1:0-13799 GCA_051654305.1 Bacteroidales bacterium
GATACTCCTGTCGTATTTCTTATTGACGAAAGTTCTGCTTCTGCAAGTGAAATCATGAGTGGTGCTATTCAGGACTGGGATCGTGGTGTAATTGTCGGCAGAAGATCCTTCGGTAAAGGACTTGTGCAAAGACCTATCCCACTGCCTGACGGATCAATGATTCGTCTAACTGTTGCCAGATACTACACTCCTTCGGGAAGAAGTATCCAAAAGCCTTATGCAGGAGGAAGTAAAAAGTACTACGAAGACATGCTTAACCGCTACAAAAGTGGTGAATTACTTCATGCTGACAGCATTCAGTTTCCTGATTCTCTGAAAACGAAAACACTTGTAGAAAAACGAACAGTGTATGGAGGTGGAGGGATTATGCCTGACGTATTTATTCCATTGGATACCACAAGATTCACAAACTACCATCGTGATTTGGTTTACAAAGGAATTATCAATCAGTTTGTAGCGACATACGTTGACCGTCATCGTACTTCAATGAAAAAAGACTTTAAAGATATTGGTAGCTATATCAAAAAATTCAACATCGGGCAACCTGTCATGGATGAACTTATCGCTCTGGCTACTGAAGAAAAGATTACTTTTAATCAGGAGCAGTTCGATAAAGCAAAAACAATGATCGAACTACAGTTAAAAGCGCTTATCGCTCGTGATCTGTTCGAAACAACCGCTTACTATCAGATCATGAATCAAAAAGATGATGCGTACAAAAAAGCGCTGGAAATCATCAAAGATCCAACGCTCTATAATAAGATTTTGAAAAAATAATCAGTCAATCGATTGATATGCAATAAATGCCGTGCTGTTTAGTGCGGCATTTATTCGTTTATTTGTCCACCACTTATTCGCATAATGAGTAAGAACCGCACTTCCTGCTCCTACAAGGAGACCTGCTGCCACATCAGACGGATAGTGTACCCCAAGCTGCATGCGAGAATACCCCACGGAGAGAGCCCAGAAAGCAGCTGGTGCAATCACGTACCATTTTGGGTAAATCAAACAGAGCGAAGTTGCAGTAGCTGCCGATGCCGAGGTATGCCCCGATGGAAAAGATGGACTATCTGCGGATACGCTATTTAGAATATAACCGGGATACTGATCAAAAGGTCTCGTTCGATCAAAACTATATTTCATCGCTTGTGTAAAAGCTACCGACACTGCCAGTGACACCCCTACTTCAAGACCATTTATTGTGGTCTGCTTCTCTTTTGCAATTAACCCATATGTAATTATCCCAACAGGAATCAGATAAGGTGCATATTCTGCAGATGCAGAAAACACTTTACTATAGCCATTCAAAAATCGATGGTCTGACGTGGTCAGTCGATGCAAGAAACGAGCTTCAGCAGACTGCCCGGCTACAGAAAAAATACACACACAAAAAAGTAGAATTGCAAAAAGTAGCTGTTTCATTGGTTACAGGGTTAATAGTAGGTTTTGGCGAATATTATTGATTTCCTTATCCTTCAGACGAAGTTCCTTTTTGAAGTATGCCTCAACACTACCATACTCCCGGCGTACCTTTTCAAGAAGATAATGGGCTGAGCGCTTGTTCGCTGTCAGCAGATAAGTCAAAGACTCCTGAGAATCCACACACAAATCATCCACAACAGATAAATATTTTCTCAAGTCCAATCCGTCATTGCTCGTCATATAGTCATCCAGAATATCCTCTTCACTCACACCCAGAAACTCCAATAAGAGCACCGAGATAAAATCATTCTTCTCTTCCGGATGATGCGACGAGAGTAACACCGGGTAGTTCTCTTTTTCACTCAGCAAGCGAAATATGGTTGAGAACTCCTCTTTTTTACTTTTCAGTAGATACGAGTAAAGGTCCTCAATAAAAAGAGCTACATCTCCTCGTTTACATTCATTCGCATAAATACGCTCCTGGATTTGATTATACCCTTTCAAAAACACCGGAATATGGCGGTAATTTCTAAAGATCTTTTTCTCGGCAAGTTTATCATAGCGATCAGCATCCAACGAAATCATCAGATTCATGTCTAATTGTTTCAATTGATTATAAGACACTGGATGAAGGCCCTTAAACTCAGGTCCACGCAACAATTTGCCCCATGCAACCTGTGCTCCGCTACGTGTTCGATAGCCTCCCAGATCACGTATAACATCAACTCCCGGAATTTTAATAAAGCGATTCGAGATAACTTCGTGATATTCGTTGTTAAAATTCAAATAAAAGAATGCCCGCTTCCCGTTATTATCGCTCACTTCAAGTCGGCCTTTGTCGATGGCAATGACCTGGTCCGGATAACGAATATCCTTATAGCTTAAATCGCCAGTTTCAAAACGATACACCTGAAGGCTACCTTGCACAGGAGGATAAACCTCCCATCTAAGTTCGTAATTATTGACGCTGTTAAGCTCACAAACCGTTAGTACATCTGTTTTGGCGGTTGCACACCCCGCAAAAAAGAGGGTGATTATTAAAATCGTGATATGCTGTAAAATCTTTTTCATCTTTCAAATACGCATCAATCCGTCATTTTGCTCATAAATATCTTAAAAAATGCGCAGACTGATAATTCTATTCTACGAAATAAACGAATAAATCGCGAATTAGACCACGATTTTAGTTATTTAACCAATACTCTTCTATTTACGCATTTAGCAATACTCAAAAGTCATTAAATTCACTCTAAATGAAATAACAAATACTTAATTTACGTATCTTAGACCCTGTTTTAACGGAATATCAAAATGGCACAACCATTAGCAGAAAGAATGCGTCCGAGAAATCTCGACGATTACATAGGACAGGTCCACCTGGTAGGAAAGAATGCAATTATACGCCGGATGATTGAGTCTGGCAATATTTCCTCTTTTATTCTCTGGGGACCTCCGGGTGTAGGGAAAACGACCCTCGCTCAGATTATCTCTCACCAACTCGAAGTTCCCTTCTTCACACTTAGCGCTGTAAACTCCGGCGTAAAAGAGGTGCGGGAGGTCATCGAACGTGCTCAAAAACAAGCATTTTTCAATAGTAAACGGCCTATTCTCTTCATTGACGAAATCCATCGCTTCAGCAAATCTCAACAGGACAGTCTGCTCAGTGCGGTCGAATCAGGGGTGGTTACGCTTATCGGGGCAACCACGGAGAATCCTTCTTTTGAGGTGATCCGTCCTTTACTCTCACGCTGTCAGATCTATACCCTTAAACCTTTGGAGAAGAAAGATCTCGAACAGTTACTTCAACAAACGCTAACCAGAGACTTTGAACTCAAACAAAGAAATATTGAAGTAAGCGAAACGGACGCTCTCTTCCGATTTTCGGGAGGGGATGCCCGCAAGCTACTTAACATCATAGACTTAGTCGTATCTGCTATACCTTCGGGTGACATACATATTACGGATCAGCTTGTGACTGATTCACTTCAGGAAAATCCTGCCGGATATGACAAAAATGGCGAGATGCACTACGATATTATCTCTGCCTTCATCAAATCAATACGCGGAAGCGATCCCAATGCGGCTATTTACTGGTTAGCTCGGATGGTGGAAGGGGGCGAAGATCCAAAGTTTATTGCGCGCCGCCTCGTAATCTCTGCCGCCGAGGATATCGGGTTAGCCAATCCCAATGCTTTACTTCTGGCAAACGCCTGCTTCGATTCTTTACAAAAGATCGGCTGGCCAGAAGGTCGTATCATTCTCGCCGAAACGACGATCTACCTGGCTTCAAGTCCGAAGAGTAACTCCGCTTACCTTGCGATCGATGAAGCTCTTGCCCTCGTACGCAAAACGGGTAATCTGCCTGTTCCGCTCCATCTGCGAAATGCACCCACACAACTGATGAAGGAACTCAGCTATGGGAAAGAATACAAATATGCTCACAACTACGAAAATAACTTCGTGAATCAGCAATATATGCCGGACGAAGTAAAAAATACGGTAGTATGGACTCCTCAGGAGAATCCTGCAGAGAAGAAAATGAGTGATCATTTGCGCTATTTATGGAAAAAAGAGTAGTTTTTTTGCTGTCGCAAGTAAACTAATTCAGACACATCCTGTTCTATTGATATAATGGTTTTGTCAATAACTCATCAACAATAGTACACTATGAGAGCTGAAGACTTTTATACTAAGGAGAAAGAAGAGATTATCCGGGCTTTCAACAGTATCTCCGGAGTGACTCTCGACGACAGTGAGATGGAATCTATTCACCATTTCTTTCATCTCAACCGTGATCTCGAGTATAATGACTTTCTGACAGCCTACAAAGCGCGTTATGGCAACGTTCTTGACGTGTATTACCAGCGTAGAATGTATCATCACATGCTGATCCTCCGGGGAGCAGCAGTGACGTTTATCACGTCCGTGATTATTCTGGCGCTCTATCTTTTATTCCGGATATTTGGATAACGGCACTCATTTAATCCTCTGTTTATATGTTAATGAAAAAGGGACGACCCGCCTGCGGATCGTCCCTTTTCTATTTTTTGCTCTGATCAGATCAGATTACAATATTTACCAGTTTATTTGGTACTACAATGACCTTCTTCGGAGTTTTTCCATCCATCCATTTAGCAGACAACTCATGAGCCAGAGCTACTTTTTCAATCTCTTCCTTCGGAGTTTCGGCCGGGAAATCGATACTGAAACGAGCTTTACCATTGAATGATACGCCATAAGTAATCACATCTTCTTTCAGGTACTCTTCATTGAATTCCGGGAACGTTGCATCGCAAACCGATGTTTCATTACCCAATGTATGCCACAACTCTTCAGCTACGTGAGGAGCAAACGGAGCCAGACAGATCACAAGATCCGAAAGCACTTGTCTGTTGGCAGACTTCATTGCAGTCAGCTCGTTCACACAAATCATAAATGCACTTACCGACGTATTGAATGAGAAGTTCTCAATATCAGAACCCACCTTCTTAATCAGTTTGTGAATGGATTTAAGCTCTTCTTTTGTTGGTTCTACATCCGAAAGTTCGGTATTGTTCTTACCAAAGAACAGATTCCACAATTTTCTAAGGAAACGGTGTACCCCGTCAATACCATTTGTATCCCATGGTTTCGACTGCTCCAGCGGACCTAAGAACATCTCATACAAACGTAATGTATCTGCCCCGTATTTCTCAACAATATCATCCGGATTTACAACGTTGAACATCGATTTTGACATCTTTTCAACAGCCCATCCGCAAACATATTTATCCCCTTCGAGAATAAACTCTGCAGTTTTATACTCCGGATTCCAGTTTTTGAATGCTTCTACATCCAGAATATCATTAGACACAATGTTCACATCCACGTGAATAGGTGTCACATCGTATTGTTCTTTCAAATTCAACGAAACAAACGTATTGGTATCCTTGATACGGTACACAAAGTTCGAACGGCCCTGAATCATCCCCTGATTTACCAGTTTACGGAAAGGTTCGTCCTCACAAATCACCTCCATATCAAAAAGGAATTTATTCCAGAAGCGGCTATAGATCAAGTGACCCGTAGCATGTTCTGTTCCTCCGATATATAAGTCTACATTTCTCCAGTACTCATTCGCCTGTTTTGACACCAATGCATCGTTGTTTGTCGGGTCCATGTAACGCAGGTAGTAAGCCGATGATCCTGCAAATCCTGGCATCGTACAAAGTTCCAATGGGAATCCTTCGTCATTTACCCAGTTTTTCGCACGTCCCAATGGTGGCTCTCCTGTTTCTGTTGGCAAGAATTTATCAATGTCTGGCAACTCCAGTGGCAACTGATTTTCAGGCAACATATATGGCATTCCCTCTTTATAATAAACCGGGAATGGTTCTCCCCAGTAGCGCTGACGACTGAAAATAGCATCACGTAGTCTGAAATTCGTTTTCACACGTCCCAGTCCTTTTTCAGCAATAAACGCTTTTGTTTTAGCAATCGCCTCTTTTACGTCCAGTCCGTTCAGATCCAGCCCGTTTCCACAAGAGTTGATCATTTTCCCTTCTTTGGCATCGAAGCTCTCTTCAGATACATCACAACCCTCCACCAAAGGAATGATTGGTAAATCAAACTGTTTCGCAAAAGCATAGTCGCGGCTATCGTGCGCAGGCACAGCCATGATAGCACCTGTACCGTATCCAGCCAACACGTAATCACTCACCCAAACCGGCACCGGCTCGTTAGTAAGCGGATTAATCGCATATGATCCAGTGAACACTCCCGTTACGGTTTTGTCCATCTGACGTTCACGTTCAGTTTTGTGCTTGATGCTTTGAATATAGTTATCCACAGCTTCGCGCTGCTCAGCAGTTGTTACCTGATCTACATACTCACTCTCCGGAGCAAGCACCATAAATGTCACTCCGAATACTGTATCCGCACGCGTGGTGAAAATTGTAAACTCAAGATCTGAGTTCTGAATCTTGAATTGCATCTCTGCTCCTTCCGAGCGTCCGATCCAATTCTTTTGAGTTTCCTTCAATGAATCAGTCCATGCCAACGTATCCAGACTGTCCAATAATCTTCCAGCATAAGCCGAAACACGCAAACACCACTGACGCATCACACGTTGCTCTACCGGATGTCCTCCACGTACAGAAACACCTTCGCTCACTTCATCGTTCGCAAGTACAGTTCCTAATGCCGGACACCAGTTCACCATTGTATCTCCCAAATAAGCGATACGGTAGTTCAAAAGCACGGATTGCTGCTCTTTCTCGCTCATAGCTTTCCAAGCATCAGCCGTGAAAGTCATCTCTTCCGAACAAGCAGCGTTCAGATCTGCTGTTCCCTGAGTTTCAAAACGCTCGATCAGTTTTTCGATCGCTACAGCTTTCTTTGCATCATTGTCGTAGTAGCTGTTAAACATTTTTACAAATGCCCACTGCGTCCACTTATAGTAGTTCGGTTCGCAGGTTCTCACCTCACGATCCCAGTCGTAAGAAAAACCGATTTTATCTAATTGCTCTCTGTAACGAGCGATATTTTTTTGAGTTGTAATAGCCGGGTGTTGTCCCGTTTGAATAGCATATTGCTCCGCAGGCAAACCATAAGCATCATATCCCATCGGGTGAAGCACATTAAAGCCTTGCAGGCGCTTATAACGGGAGTAAATATCAGATGCAATATAACCGAGCGGGTGACCTACGTGTAACCCGGCTCCCGAAGGATAAGGGAACATATCCAATACATAGAATTTTGGCTTCGAAAGATCTTCCGTCACTTTGTAAGTTTTGCTCTCTTTCCAATATTGCTGCCACTTCTGCTCAATATCTCTAAAATTATATTCCATAGCGTTTTATATTTTCAATAAATGCGATTTCAATTTATTGCAAATGTAAGAAATCTTATTCTAACCTATCATAAATCGAAAACAAAAAGGGGATAAACTGTAATCATTTACAGCCTATCCCCTTCTTATTTGAGAATTATTTCTGATTAGAAAGTATATCTAACTTTGAATGCAAAATCATCCCAGAATGCGTGTCCTGCAAAGTTAATTGCTGGTTTGTAATCAAAACCTAATGACACTGGTGCTGATGGAATCGTATATTCAAGACCGATGATCGGTGAAATACCAAACATAAAATCTGCACTTTTTTTGTGACGACCTACGTGTTGTGCTCCGATATTCACACCACCACCCATAAGCATATTGAAACGATTTGCCAATGGAATATGGTATTCGTATAATACCGAGAAGTTTGGTGCATCGCACTCAAGATTATACGCAAAAATACCTTCGATTGCGCTACGTGAGCTGATGAATTTTTTTAGTGTGATACCCATAGATGGACCAAGATTCGCACCTACCGCCATATCATAAGTTTGTGCACTTACTTTTGTTGACACAGTTGCTACTAAGAGCATCAAAATCAAAACAAATCTTTTCATTCAATAAATAGTTTAGTTAATTACGATGCAAATATAGGAAAAATATCTCATTATTTCCTACAAAACTATCACTATTAAGGGATATTCGCAATGCAATACACTATTTACCAGACGCTTAATCACTCAGCAATTATAGATCGAAGCGAACCCACTTTCAGCTTTCCTGCCATATGTATGGGTTTCTTATCAGGAGTTTTACTGATCCAGACATCAATATTATCGTTCTTGCTTATGCGTCCGTTTTCATCAAAAAAACGCACTTCAAGGAAATAGCAATCATACACCTTATTTCGCGGTGTTTTATATTTATCGTCTTTTGTGTACTGCACCTGCACCTTATAGGCTTGACGGCCTGAGTAGATGGTCGTCATTAGTTTCTCTCCTTGCTTCATTCCCGCCAGGTTTAACTTTCGCAGGTAGTAGAATACCGAAAGCATATCATAGGCTTCTCCAGATACCCGCACAGTCGTATCGCGACGGAGTGTTCCCCGACGATACTGTTTCACCTGACCAAGAGTGGCACCTCCCTTATAACTGTATTTAAGGACATCGTGAGCCACATAATCCCCTTCATGCACTATCTTTTCGTAAAATAAAGGTTGCAACGAGCGGGTTGTAAAAGCATTCAACGTGTCGCGTACGCGGGTCACCTTATCAAAAAAAGGAGTTGTCATACCTGTCAGAGCCATAAAGTAGGCATCGCTTCCTTCGTACTTTCGTTGCTCCATAGAGAGCACTGCAGTTCCTGCCTTCTTCCAGATGATTCCCCACTGGAAATAGACATCGTAGTTCAGACGTTCTGCAGTTTTCCCCTCCAGAAAATCAGGCGAAGTCTGCGCTTGTGCAGACGAGGCAAAACAAATACTCAAAAGAAGCAGACATACAGTTTGTAGTATTCTCATTTTTTTCAAAATAAAGTTCAATGTTCAATTGTCGGAGCATGGGCATCCGTTTTTTTGCACGGAAACACCATTCTGAGAGAAATAACAATTTCGGTATCCATTCGGTTGACTACCGCGGACCACTGCCAGTGGGCGTGAACGGACGACCACCGTTATTCATGTTATTGTTCATCATATTGTTCTGGCCCGGAATGATAATATTTCCATTTCCGTTTTCTTCTTCCTCCTCCGGTTTTGTTTCTACTTTCTCCTTCGGTTTATTTTTAGTCACAGCCTTCGGCTTCTGTTGCTCAAGCGGCAACTCTATTACGTTCCAAGGTTGCTCCACATCCCAATTCTGGCGAAGATCCAATGCTTTTGAGTAATAGTAAACTGTTTCGGGCTGACGCTTTGCCTTGTAATTGCCTGTTGTCCATTTTCCGTCACCGTTTTGATCCACAATCGCACGGGCATAGTATTTTCCGGGCTTCACATAGAAGAATTCTGCCACATTATTTACCACAGGCTCACGTCGAACGGGCTTATCCTGATCGTTCAACAACTCTACAAATACTTTTGTCGAATCGGGTAGCCCACTCATTGTGAAAAATAAGCCAGAATACTCTTCCGGCATCTTTACCTTAAAGGACTGCTCATTTCGGTTATTAAACTTACCGTACAAGCTGTATACCGAAGCCGAGTCAATCGTAATACGATACTCTTTCCCGGGCTCCCATTTACGCTTTACTGTCAATCGGCGCGAAGAGACAGAGTCTCCCTCGAGCTCAAACGGAACCGATTTCCACAATGTATCCGCCTTTTCGTCTACATGAAAGAATTTAGGATCAAGCTTCACCACTGGCTCATCAAACTGGTAGGTCGTTTTACCCGTAATCTCAAAATCTTTCTGGAATTGAGGGGTAATATTCAGGAACACTATCTCCGGCTTCTCCTCTTCCTCTTTTTTCTTTTTCTTTTTACTCTCTTTCTCGGCTTTCTCTGTTTCTTCGGCTTTTCGATACACAAACTGAAGGGTATCCGCATAAGGTACCAGCTTCAGCGTGGAGTCCGAACGCAGGTAATTCGCCTCAATACGCAAGGTATCATTCATTTCGACAGAAGGATCCTTTAGCCAGAAAGAAATTGTATCCTTCGTAGCATTATACTCCTGAATATACCAATCCTCCGAACTAAAATTCAGCGGATGCAACACAGGGAGCGAATCCGAGGAAGCTGTAAAGAAAAAGTCAAGCCGGTTGCGCTGTTTACGCTCACTCTTGTCGAGGTAACGGTTCTTCACATCCTCATTGAAAGCCAGAAGCAAAATATCATTTGGCAGATAATCGACTGCCTTTACCTGTCTCACTGAGTCTACACTTCCGTCTTCACTGTATACCGTATCGGATTTCATAACATCGATCAGATCAGGCAATACAATACGATCTGTAAATGCCAGATCTTCGTTAGGCATACTAAACGTGTACGAACGATCAATGTCTTTGAGCGCATAAATGCGATACTCTTTTTTCGCCAGATTTTTCACATTGAATTTCCCGAGGGCATCTGACTGGGAGATCTTTTCAAAAGGTAGCTTGGTCAATGCCGAATCTTCCAAGTTAGAGTGTACGCCCAGTAACATCCCCGTCACAGGTTCAAGATCCGCTGCATTAAGCAAAATGCCGGACATACGCATCGTATCAATCACGCTTCCCGTAGAAAATGCATAGGAAAAATCCTTTAACGGATTTTTCTCATTATTGTCTACAATAGCATCTGTAAAATCTACAACATAGGTGGTACTATCAATCAGTGAATCTTTCAGTTCGATATGTATCTTTTTTCCGTTTGCACGGATCTCCGGCATCTCCCTCTGAGGAGGAGATATGATCACCTTCTCTGCTACTTTTTCAAGCTGGATGTTCTCGTCGAACTCCAGATCTATCTTTTTCCTGTTGTAGTTCGTGGTATTAGGCATAGGCGTTCCTCGAAGAAACACAGGTGGTGTTTCATCCTTGGGTCCTCCGCTCGGCCGGCCGATATTGGCACACGAGTTTTGGGCAATCACAGATACCAACGTTAGTATGAACAGAATAAACTTTTTCAAAACGTTTTATATTAATTAATTAGACATATTATCATTTTCTCCCCTGCAAAGATAAGAAACTGATTTTTTCTACTCCGAAAATGCTTCAAAAGTTTTATCACTCGGACCGAAGTTCGTAAATTGCATCGTTTTTTTTACGGATACCTTACAAATCCGTGTAATCTAAATCGGCAAAAAATAAACCTAACGCATAATTTATGACAAGAATTCTACTTATTCTGGCGGTTTTGTGTGCCTATCCGGCGGTCTATGCCAATGCACAAAAAGACACTGCACAAGTAAGAACCATCAAACTCGACGAGGTCGAAATTTCAGCTTCACCCAAAGAAAATCTTTCGCTGATGAAGGCTCCTATCGCCTCTTCTCAACTGAGTGCTTCGTTGATTGAGTCATATCATCTGAATAGCCTCAAAGAAGTAAGTAGTATGATTCCCAACTTCTTTATGCCCGATTATGGATCAAAACTGACTTCGGCGCTATATATCCGCGGTATTGGTTCACGCCTTTCCATCCCGTCGGTTGCACTCTATGTAGATAACGTTCCTTACCTGGATAAGAGTTCCTTTGACTTTGACTTTTACGATATCAATAAAATCGAGGTGCTTCGCGGTCCACAGGGTACTCTTTATGGTCGAAACACTCTTGGCGGAGTCGTACATGTGCACACCCGTTCTCCTCTTCAATCCGAAGGCACAAAAATCTCTTTTGGCTCAGGTACAAACGGAAAGCTGAAAGGAACTCTATCACGCCATCATCAGTTTACAGATAAGCTGGCTTTCTCGGTCAGTGGATATGTCGATCATCACGACGGATATTTCACCAACACGTATACAGGAGAGAGAGCTGATAATTCATTCTCTACGGGTGGACGCACACGCTTAGTGTGGCTTGTTGCTCCCCGCTGGCGTATGGAGCTGACAGGTCAGTACGATTATGTCAACCAGGGGGCTTACCCTTACGGGCTTTTTGTCGATTCGACACAAAAAGTCAACCCGATTGCCTACAACGACAAGAGTGGCTATTGGCGACGTATGGCAAATGCCAGCTACTCCCTGATCCACAATGCTGATAACTTCCGGTTTACATCGACCACAAGCTACCAGCATCTGAACGACAAAATGCAAATGGACCAGGACTATACTCCAAAGTCGATATACACACTTGAACAGACGCAAAAACAAAAAGCGTTCACCCAGGAGTTTGTCTTCCGTTCAAACAACAACAAAAACTACCAATGGGTAACCGGAGCCTCAGGCTTCTATCAAAGCAACAAAAACAACTCTCCGGTCACATTCAAAAAAGACGGTATGCAGGAGATGTTCCAATCCATGTTTGACGAACTGTTTCAATCTGGCGCTATGCCCGTAAAACTGACTGTACTTGATTCGATCATGCCAATCAGCGGATTCTACGATATGCCTACCTACTCGGCGGCTCTGTTTCACCAGTCAACATTCAGAAACCTGCTCACTCCGGGACTTTCACTCACTTTGGGGATGCGCATGGAGTATGAGAAGATCTCATTGCGTCACAACACGGCTACAACCATGAACGTACGTGCACAGATGCCCGTTCCGGGATTCCCTCCGATGGAGATGCCTTTGAATGCCGATATTGAGGGGAAAGAAAATGTGGACTATCTGCAGTTCCTTCCGAAAGCTGCGCTGATGTACGAAATCAATGATCAGCATGCGATATATGGCTCTGTAGCCCGAGGCTACAAAGCTGGAGGATTTAATATGCAGATGTTTTCGGATATTATCCGGTACAAGCTAAAGAATGCCATGCCGGGAAGCAAACCAGTTGATCTGCCTATCAGCGATATTATCAGCTACGATCCAGAATACAACTGGAGCTACGAGATCGGGGCTAAAACGAATCCGGTAAAAGACAAACTTTTCATAGACGGTGCATTATTCTACATTGCCAGCCGCGATCAGCAAATCGTACAGTTTGCTCCTACCGGATTTGGACGTATGGCTAAGAATGCAGGGCGTGGACGAAGTGTGGGGGTAGAACTTTCGGCTCGAGCTGAACTCTGCAAAAACCTTTGGGTTTATGGATCATATGGCTTCACCAGTGCAAAATTTACTCAATATACGGACACGGTGAATATTAACGGCACCAACCAGGAGGTGAACTACAAGGGCAAGTACGTACCCATGGTTCCAAAACACAATATGTCCGTAGGGATCAATTATACACGTGCACTCAGAAGCGTAGTGCTGGATCGTATCAGTGGAAACTTCCAGCTAAAAGGTAACGGAGAAATTTACTGGACAGAAGAAAACCTGCGCAAACAACCATTTTATACGACGTGCGATGCCAAGGTCTCTCTTCACAAAAGTATTGTGAGATTAGATCTATGGGCTAAAAATATTTTCAACACGAAATATCAGACATTTTACTTCGAAAGTATGGGTAGCCCTTTTGCTCAATTGGGTAAACCTTTTGAATTTGGTGCTGATATCGTTGTTCAGTTTTAAGAATTTAGGGAGAGTAAGCGACGTAAAGTTGCTTACTCTCCCTTTTTTTTGTGTTCTATTTACGATGTATCCCTCTGATCTGATCCACTCCTCCTGAGTGATCTGTTCATAGACTCAATCTATTTCACTCCTGCTACAGGAAGTTTGCATTTTCATTCGTCACCATTCGTCACACTCCAACTAATCAAGAAACAAACATCTATCAATCAATAACATACAAGATAATAAAAGGGTGACGAATGGTGTGACAAATGGTGACGAATGGTGACGATTCGACAGATGTGTCAAATTCAGCAAAAGTTTAACCGTATCAACGCGGACGTTCATACGTATGAACGCAAACGTTCATTTAAATGAAAATATATTTTCAAACGTATAAACCGGCGCGTTCATTTAAATGAACTTTCAGGCTGATACGTATGAATTTTGTAATTGGAACATTAGAAAAAACCGAAGCCTAAAAAGTTAGTATTC
>JBOFXU010000218.1:0-2516 GCA_051654305.1 Bacteroidales bacterium
CCCTCTTTCTTCTCACCTTTGCTTTCCGTGCCATCGCTGCCTCTGTTCTCCTGCTTTTTCCGAAGCTCCTTGATCGACGCTTCCAGCATCCCCGATGGGAAGTACGAAAACTTAGGATTGATCTTTCGCAGCACATCCACCAGGTTATTCCCGATATACTCCCCCTGATCCGTCAGCTTGTCCACCTCTGTGGTCATATCGTAATACGCCACAGACGTCGAACGCGTACGGTAGACGTCGTTCTCGCGTTGTGCCTTTTTAGCCCTCACATCCACCTCCTTCAGGCGGTGCACCTTCTCGTCAATCCCTCTGCGTTTCAGCGAATCTTCAAAAGCCGTGTAGACCGAATCCAGATTCTCCTCAAAAGGTTTGTCGCGAACAATCCGTTCGTTCTCCTCCTGCTCGGGTTGCGTAATCTCATACTGCAAATCCGTCAGCGCATAAGGCAGGGGCTCGGGACTGAACAACCGGTCGAGCAGAATCCGGTAATCCTTCTTCTTACCCTTCTCCGTCACACTCAGAATAAAAGGCATCTTCCCATAGTTATTTGTGCTCAGCGCAAACCGACCCTGATCGTCTGTCTTTGCCGTAAACATATGATTCTGTCGCGTAGAGTCGCTCCGTTCATGCATCAAAAACGAAACATCCACCCCCGGTTTCGGTGTCTGACGAACTGATGTTACCACCCTTCCCGTCGTTTCAATCCCTATTTCCGGCATATAGCGCAACGTGTCCAGCAGGGGAGTCGTCATCATCTTCCACGGATAGTAGCGATTCCAGCCCTGCACCATCAGCAACAGATCCAGCGACGCCTTCCGGTTGCTGTTTCTCTCATCGAAATAGTATCCCGGATTTCTCACATATCCTTTGATCTCAGACATCAGCAGCAAATCCGTCATCAGCGTATGTGGGTTGTCCACCATCTGGTCGTTATCTCTTACAGCCAACGAAAACGTAGTTTGTACCCCTTTGTTCTGAGCATCCTTCAACCCGACTCCCAGTTCCACCGGACCAAACGGGCGAAGTTGCCGCGGATCACTCTCCACCTCGAAACGCAATGCCCCGTTCGGATTCTCCGTATAGATCAATCGGTTTGCCAGCACATTCGCCTCCTGATTAAACAGTGCAATCCATGCCGTACCCGATTCAAACCCCGAATTATCCAGGGCGAGCTCCATTTTCGACTCCTCCGAAGGCACCATCACCACCGCATGCCGCAGTTTCCCGCGGTTCAGCACCACCAGCCCCAGAGGCTCCAGCGCCATATCTGCCGACCGTTCGAGATGCACATATAAGCTGTCTTCCGAGCGAAGATTATCCACCCGCATCACATACCCCGTTGGGCTTGTCTGTGGAAAATCAAACGAATAACTCTTCTTATTGTGAGTCAGTTCAACGCGGTGCTCCGAGCCGTCAGGCGTATACGTGAACCACCCTTTTCCCTCGTGCATCACCCCAAACTCCTGCAACACCTCCTTGCCTTTGTTCCGGATCGTACCGCTCACGCTATCCACAGGATTGCCATAGCGGTCCGTCACCTCAAACGCAATGCGCGAAGTCAGTCCCCGCACCAGCGCACCCCCCTCGGGATACATCTTCAGGTTGAGCACCTTCTCCTTCTTCTGCTGAGGGCGAACATTGTCATATTTAAATTGCGAGACACTCTGCATCTCCTTTTGCGTAAAATCACCCTCTATTTTCGGAGCGTCAAACACCGGAAAAACCCTCCGGTAGACAATCTCCTCCCCATAGCTCAGCATATATTTTGTGTAGGCTCGAAGTTCGTAAAACCCAGAGTAGAATGGAAGATGCCCCAGTTTGAAATCCCCGTGACATTGCCCGTTTTCAATCTCCAGAATACGCTTGTCAAGCACAATGCCGCCCGGAGATAACAGCTCCACATACAACGTGCGGCTCAAATCAGCCACCGTATCCAGCCCAGTAGTAGCTACATACGCCTTAAACCAGATCTGATCGTTCTGGTAATACGCATTATTATCCATATGTAGGTAGACACGTTCCTGTGGAATAGACGACATAAAACGTTTGATCAGCGAAGTATAAGCAATCACCTTTTTCGTGGCTCGTTCATCGGCATGCAGTGTGCCGTTGCAAAGTAAAAACACCAGTCCCCCAAGTATTAAATTCAATATATTCCTCATAACTTTCTTATTTTTCACGGATTGTCCACAAATATATAAAAATGAATCAAAAGAATAGTGTCGAATGTAAACTAAATTCATTCGTTTCGGACTTGCCTTTCCGTGGCGCAAGATTGAATCATGTGCCTTTTATTTGGTGGTTTTTAACCATCAGTTGTTTGAAAAACAACCTCTTACGTCGATGAAGAGGCTTTTTTTCAGAAAGCAGTCAGGTACAACCTGACGAATGATAGGTCCAAGGCGCAGCCTTGAACCATAAAAGCATATTAACTCTTTGTAGAACAGTGTTTTGCCGTGGCGTAAGTTGGAATCTGATCCCTCCATTCGGTGGCTTTAATTCTGCAAAAATCTATC
>JBOFXU010000219.1:0-3803 GCA_051654305.1 Bacteroidales bacterium
CCTGCAAGCAAGGCCGTAGAGAGAATGATCCACAGACGTACGCGGGGAACATTGACTCCGAGGCTACGCGCATAATTATCACCCAGCAGAAGGGTATTGAGGTCTTTCTGCAAAAGAAAGGCGATAATAAGCCCACAAACAACGAGCGGAAACATAAAGAGCATCTGATTGGGTGAAACACTGCTCAGACTGCCGAAGGTCCATATGATAAAAAGCTTAATGGCATCGGGGTTACTAATACTCTGAAGAATGCTCACGGCTGCCCCGGCCAGATTGCCGATCATTATACCTATTATAAGGAGAGAGGTATTCTCTTTGATACGGTGAGAAACGGCAATAACGCACAAGAGTACGGCAAAGGCGCCCGAAATAGCTACGCCGACTAAGCCGAACTCGCCAATGAGGGGAACGGTAGAGAAGCCGAACATAGTGAAAAGTGCAACGCCAAGCCCTGCACCCGAATTAATTCCAAGCACATCGGGACCTGCAAGCGGATTGCGGAAGAGCACCTGCATCAATACTCCACCCACAGAAAGCGCAGCTCCCGTAAGAATAGCCGTGATGGCTTTAGGAAGGCGATAGTTGAGCACAATCTCGCGGGTAACTTCATCCGGAGCATGCCCCAGGAAAGTCTGTAACACATCACTCAGGGGAAGGAGAACCGAACCGAGAAGGATGTCGAGCACAAAGAATACAAGTAATAGAACAAATAATATAATTAGTCGCATGCGGCAGTGTTTACGGTCAGAGAATAACTATTAAAAACTGCAAAATTAAAAAATATGCGCAGGAAAGCGACATAAAGGAAGGGGTTTATTTGAGGGGGCAGAAGAAGTTTTTGAATAGTAAATGAGAGAAGGTTTGGAGAATTAAAATATTGTTCCTATCTTTGCACTGCAAAATGTGAAACTTAACAAGTAAAATTAAAGTTATGAATCATTACGAAACCGTTTTCATTTTAACTCCCGTTTTATCTGATGTTCAGATGAAGGAAGCGGTAGAAAAATTTGTTGACCTTCTTAAAGCTGAAGGTGCGGAAATCACTAACGAAGAGATCTGGGGCTTGAAAAAGCTTGCTTATCCTATCCAGAAAAAATCAACTGGTTTTTACAACCTGGTTGAATTCAAAGCTAACCCTGAGGTTATTGCGAAACTTGAGATTCAGTTCCGTCGCGACGAGCGCGTACTTCGTTTCTTAACTTTCAAAATGGACAAGTATGCTGCAGAATATGCTGCAAAAAGAAAATCAGTAAAATCAACAAAAGCTTAATTAAGGAGGAATAAGTCATGGCACAAAATGCTGAAATCAGATATCTTACACCGCCGACAGTAGACGTTAAAAAGAAAAAATATTGTCGTTTCAAAAAAAGTGGTATCCGTTACATCGATTACAAAGATGCTGAGTTTTTGAAAAAATTCTTGAACGAGCAAGGTAAAATCCTTCCTCGTCGTATCACAGGTACTTCATTGAAGTTCCAACGCAGAATCGCTCAAGCTGTGAAAAGAGCTCGTCATTTGGCGTTGCTTCCGTACGTAACTGATATGATGAAATAATTAACAGAAGGAGGAAATTTACTATGCAAGTTATTTTAAAAGAAGATATTTTCAATTTAGGATTTAAAGATGAGGTTGTAACAGTTAAACCTGGTTATGGCCGTAACTACCTAATCCCACAAGGAAAAGCTATCATGGCTACTCCTTCTGCTATCAAAATGTTAGAAGAAAACCTTCGTCAACGTGCTCACAAACTTGAGAAAATCAAAGCTGATGCTCAAGCTCTTGGCGCTAAATTGGAAGGCGTTTCTCTTACTATTGGTGCTAAAGCGAGTGCATCTGGTAAAATCTTTGGTTCTGTAACCAACATCCAGGTTGCTGAAGAATTAGCGAAACAAGGTCTTGAAGTTGATAGAAAATCTATCCACATCAAAGATGCTGTTAAAGAAGTTGGTTCTTACAAAGCAATCGCAAGACTACACAAAGAAGTTTCTGTAGAAATTCCTTTCGAAGTTGTTGCTGAGTAATCTTTAGAAGACTCAAATATTTTAAGCGGATATTCTCTCACGAGAGTATCCGCTTTTTTTTGTGAAAGTTTATTGGTGAATACTTAAACAAAAAGAGCTTAAACAGGGTTTTATATGCAGAATAAACCAATAACAAATTAGGGTATGGACAAGCTACTGATCTGTTTGAGCGAAGGCAAGCGTGCTCTCTCAATATTGACCTATGCACGGGATTTTGCCAGAAATTTCGGGATTCCTTACGAGGTGCTCTTCGTGAAGAGACTTACCTATGTGGAAGACGAGATGTTTTTTTTGGAGATGCCGATGTTTTATCGGGTAAGCAGACCTGATGAGGAGAGCGAAATAGTAAATATTATGGACGAAGCGGGCAAGCTGGTAGACAGTGACGTGAAGTTTACCCTTTTGAACGATTCGGCGGACCTGATTGAAGTCCTGCAGGAGAGGTACGACAACTTTGAGTATTCGATGCTGGCACTCCCCCACTCGCTGGAGATGATGAACTGGCCGTTTCTGGACTCATTGAATAAATTCATACATAAGATGCGCTGCCCGATTCTGCTGGTGGATCCGTCGGCACAGTTTCATGAGATAAAAGAGGTGGTCTACGCGTCGAATTACCTCGCTACAGATGCGCATGTGCTTAAACGTTTCCAAAAGATCAGCTCCAATAAGATTTCAAAAATAGATATCGTACACGTCTCCTTCTCGGATAACTTCACAGAGAGGATGCTGGAAAAAGGATTCGAGGCTTACATCAAGGAGCATATTCCTGAGATAGAAATTAAGGTACACCATGTCCCTTTGGTTAGCTCGCAGGCGACTACGGTGGATCTGTTTCTGGAAGAAGTGAAGAAGTTTGCTCCCGATCTGCTGATCCTGATGAAGGAAGAGCGATCAGGCTGGGAAGATTTCTTATCGAAGAGCTTCACACTCTCGACAGTGAAGAAGACAACTATACCGATGCTGATTTTGCACGAAAAATATAGTAGAGTAAATGCCGAATAAGGGTTATTGCTCTGCAAGAGGACTCCGAATGATGATTCAGGAGTCCTCTTTGCGTTTAAGTATTCGGAACCTAAAAGCGGGACAATGTACGAGGAATGATCTGCAGGAAAGGATTGGATTTCTTAATATAACCTATCGGGGGGAGTTTAAAATATTTTAGTTTCAGAATTCGGGTTAAAATCGCTATATTTGCGCGATTTAATAAATCAGTAAATAACGAATAATATATATTAGATATAATTCCATAATGAGCGAAACATCTTTATTAGAGAAATTAGAGGGACTTGTTACCCGTTTTGAGGAAGTGGGCACACTGATCACAGACCCATCGGTGATCGCAGATATGAAGCGTTATGTAAAACTTAACAAGGAGTACCGCGATCTGGAAAAAATAGTACAAGCCCGCAACGAATATAAAGGTGCGTTGGACGGAATTGCCGAAGCACGTGAAATTCTTGATACGGAAACGGATGCCGACATGAAAGAGTTGGCGAAAGAAGAGTTAGATGCTTGCCAGAAGCGTATTCCTGAACTGGAAGAAGAGATCAAACTTCTTTTGGTGCCGGCAGATCCTCAGGATGGGAAAAATGCTATTGTTGAGATTCGTGGTGGTACGGGTGGTGATGAAGCGGCGATCTTTGCCGGTGACTTGTTCCGTATGTACACCAAATATTGTGAGGTGAAAGGCTGGAGAACTGAAGTAACAAGCGTGAGCGAAGGTACGAGCGGTGGATACAAAGAGATCATTTTCACGGTAACTGGTGAGGGTGTTTACGG
>JBOFXU010000220.1:0-3778 GCA_051654305.1 Bacteroidales bacterium
AAAGTGAACGTGCCATTATCATTCTTACGAATTTGTGCGGCGATATACTCTTTCTGAGCATAAGTTACACCGTTGACACTGATTTTGTCAAATACAAGATCAGGTAATTTGGACTTGTACATCATGCGTCTGAGCTCGACGCTTTCTTTGGGAACTCTTCTTTTGATTTTCCCTTGAATACTGTCGAGGAACTGCATTCCCATATTGTACCCCACCTGGTAGATGGAGTCTGCCTTTTCGAAATCCATGATTCCGTAGTCTTTGAGATGAGAACGAATATAGATTCCTTTCTCTTTGGGTATCGAATAGTCCGTTTTTTGCATGACCATGTTTTCCAGTTGTGCCATAATATCTCTTTCTGCTGGTCTGTTCGGGGTGCCTGTAACCGAACTCCCAATCATGAAATCAGGATTAAATTCATCCATCATGATGTCTGCAGGGAAGTTATTGTATATCCCCCCGTCATACATCAGATTTCCATTGATACGAATGGGGGAGAAGACAAACGGGAAGGTCATAGAGGCTCTTACAGCCATTCCAAGATCTCCGTCCTTTGAGATCAATGTATTCTTGTTATAGGTGTCTGCCGAGACGCAGCGGTACGGTACAAAAAGATTGTCAAAGTTATATCCCGATGCGCCGCCTGCTTGTCCGTAGAGCCCAAGAAAAGCAGCGTTCATTTGTACCGGGTTAACGATACTGGCAGGTATAAAATAGGCCTGCGTTTTTTTTGGGGCATCTTTTCTAAAATTAATATTGAATTGCACCCATTCCGGGGTAGGTTCATTTTTCAGGTAGTAGATCATGTCTTCCTCTTTGATCACGCCACTTTGCCAGTATTTGAATTTGTCGGATTTGATCAAATCCATCATTTCCGAGGGGGAATACCCCATGGCATAAAGAGAGCCCACGATGGCACCCATCGAAGTGCCAGTAATGTAGTCAATGGGAATGTCGTGGTCTTCAAGTACCTGGAGCAGACCGATGTGGGCAATTCCTTTAGCTCCACCGCCGCTCATGACCAGTCCTACTCTTTGTGCTTGCGCCAGAGAGGTAACGAGAAAGAATATAGCAATAAAGCAATTTTTCATAGTTAGGGTTTCGATTTAAGTGTAATGAGGGAGATCTCCGGAGTAGTACCTATGCGCATTGGATAGAAAACATTCCCGATACCCTCATTAACAATCATTTTTGTGTTATTTTTATCTGTGTGCATTCCACCCCAAAGAGGATAGATCAGAGCTGCCGGTGAAAATTCCCTTCCAGCTATGCTCACTTTCAGTTGCATGGCATGCGTATGTCCCGATAGTGTGAGGTCAATGTCTTCTCGGCTATTCTGGATGTTGTGTCGCCAGAATTCCGGGTTGTGCGACATGAGTAGTATAAACTCATTATTGTCGGGAGTTGTATATTCTAATGAGCCAGCCAGATCTCCGTGGGTCGGATACGGTGGTTCGCCCCAGTTTTCCATTCCTGCAAGGACAAATGACGAAGACTCTTTTGTGATCCGGACCGATTCGTTGTTGAGTAGTTTCCATCCAAGTTTCCCCACTAACGATTTGTAGTTGTTAAAGTCGTTCTCTTTTGCCTGATCACTCTTCCAGCGATGATAGATTGAATAATCATGATTACCCAAAACAGCGTAAACACCTTGTTTCGCTTTTAAAGCCGATAGTTGTTGCATATAGGGTAGGACCTCTTCCGAATGATAAGTTACCAGATCACCCGTAAACAGTATAAGGTCAGGGTTTAGATTATTGATCTTGTTTATCAGTCTTCGGATGGTCGTTGTGTCATTTTTGAAGTTGCCCACGTGCAGATCCGAGAACTGAACGATGCGATAGTTATCAAATACTTCTGGCAGTTTCTCCGAAACGATCGTATAAGGTTTTATTTCAAAGCTTTTTGAAGTGACAAAGTGTCCCCACAAAAAGGTGAAAAATAAGAAGGCCGCAGAGATTGATCCTATACCTTGTATTACACCTGCGTTGTCTCTCAAAAGTTTCGAGAGGCCTAAGAATAGTACATATACAAGCTGAGGAAGAAAGATGAGCAGGTAGAAGTAGATGAAAAACACCATATACTTATCCGGCGACAGTGAGTCATTTCCAGAAGCCATCGCATAGACCTGCACACCAATGCAGGCAAGCGAGCTTACATTGATCAGATTGTAGATCCAGCGAACCAGTTTGGGATAGTGTTTAATTACGGAGGCATAGAATACCCATGCCGTTATGAAATTAAACGTGAAAATCAGAATTATTATAGGGATAAGAATTCGATATACCATGAGTTTGATTATTAATTTAGAATTATATTACATTTGCCTAATTGAATAGCAAAAATAATAAAACATAGAAATAAAATGTATTATGGCAGAACAAATATTTTACGATTTATCTCAATCAAAGAGAGATAAATACGAATCACTCCTTCCGCAGATTCGTTCGCTCATCGAAAGTGAATCTGATGCTGTTGCGAATATGGGAAATATGGTGGCAGTGCTTAAAGAAGTCTTTGATTTTTTCTGGGTGGGTTTTTATCAGGTGAAAGACCAGCAACTCGTGCTGGCTCCTTTTCAGGGACCCCTTGCTTGCACTCGTATTCCCTATGGAAAGGGGGTTTGCGGAACAGCATGGCGAGAAAAGGTTCTGCAACTGGTTCCCGATGTGGAAGCTTTTCCGGGACACATTGCCTGTAGCTCTCTTTCGCGCTCCGAAATTGTAGTTCCTGTCTTTTATCAGGGAGAGGTCTGGGGTGTACTCGATGTTGATAGTCGTGAACTGAATGATTTCGATGAAGTGGATGCCCGCTATCTGACAATCCTGTGCGAAAACTTCGCGCAAACGCTTGGAAAATAGAAAAGAAATAACTACTTTTGCACCGAAGATTCCGAATAAGGCTATCAAAGAGGTATGCAAGAAGCATCCCGCCTTACGGAGGTAATACTGTAAAATAAAAAACAGATGTACGTTATCGTTGAGATTCAAGGACAACAATTCAACGCTGAAGCTGGAAGAAAATTGTATGTTCACCGTATTGAAGCTGAAAGAGGTGCTTCAGTAGAGTTTGCAAACGTATTGTTGGTTGACAACAATGGCGAATTGAAAATTGGTGCTCCTGCTGTAGAAGGTGCTAAAGTAGTATGTGAAGTACTATCTCACCTTAAAGGAGAAAAAGTAATCGTTTTCAAAAAGAAAAGAAGAAAAGGTTACAAAAAACGCAATGGTCACCGCCAATCGTTTACTCAAGTGTTAGTTAAAGAAATTATCGCTTAACCCTTAAAACTCTATTAGAAAATGGCACATAAAAAAGGTGTGGGTAGTTCAAAGAACGGCCGCGAATCAGAAAGCAAACGTCTTGGGGTGAAAATCTTCGGTGGACAATTCGCTAAAGCAGGAAACATCATCGTACGTCAGAGAGGTACTGCTCACCATCCAGGTGAGAATGTAGGTATGGGTAAAGATCACACTCTATTTGCATTGGTTGATGGAACAGTTGTTTTCCGCAAGAAAAAAGACAACAAATCTTTCATCTCTGTTGAGCCACTTAGCTAATTTTTAGCTCTCAGGTAGATCCTTTATTTAAGGATTAAGCAAAGAAAAAGATAAAAGGAGAGACCTTCCATCAGGAGGGTCTCTTTTTTTTGTATGTTGTGTATCCATTTCTGTTTGGACTGACAACGCCCGATTTGATACGTATGCTTCTGAATTTTCATTTAAATGAACGTGCGGGTTCATACGTTCAAAAATATATTTTCATTTAAATGAACGTTTAC
>JBOFXU010000221.1:0-5762 GCA_051654305.1 Bacteroidales bacterium
GTCCAGATCTAATGGCTTAAATCTGAACCCTGCTATTTTTCATTTACACAAAATACTGGACACTGTCAACAAATTTGTTCTGCCTTTTTTATTGTCACGTTGTTGCTGGAGCCGCACCAGCTTGACGATTAGCTACTTCTTTGTCAAGCATGTAGATACCCAGTCCGTTATCACCGATAAGTTTCAGTTTATCGATGAGCAACTGAACGGTTTCTTCTTCTTCGATTTGTTCATCGATGAATGTTTTGAGGAAGCTTTGCGTTGCATAGTCTTTTTCTTTTCCCGCAAGAGCATAGAGGTCATTGATGCTTTCTGTCACTTTTTGTTCGTGAGCTAATGTATCCTCAAAAGCCTCCAATAGAGAATCCCAGTCCTGACGAACTTCTCCAATCGGCTTTAATTCAATTTTTCCGTTGCGGCTTAAAATGTATTTCACAAACATCTCAGCATGAAGTTGTTCTTCTTTAAACTGAACTTCAAACCAGCTGGCAAAACCTTCGAGTCCTTTGTGCGCGAAGTTTGCAGACATTGATAAATAGAAATACGCAGACCAGTACTCTTTATTGATCTGTTCATTTAAAGCCTCAAGCATTTTTTTGTTTAACATAGTGAATCGTTTTTAGTTGTTCGATTAGTTAAACGTATTATACCTGCATTATGTTTATTTTTTTTCACCAAAATCAGCTTGTTGTATCTCAACTTCTTTCAGTTTTAGCGCATTCTTGGCCTTTTGTATACGTTCAGTTTCGAGTTCTGCTTCTGTTTTACCCTTTGTTGTGCTTAATGTTTTATTCACATAGCTGATATATGCTGCTTCCTTTTCATTGTAGATCAGTCTTTGATTTGTCGGAATACTTTCAAATTCAAAAACAGAGGTTGTTGGTTTCTGAGAGCCTTCAAATAAAACAGTCGCAGTAACCTTTACTTTACCCGGTGATAACGTTGATCTAATAATTACGGGAGCAGTACCCCATTTTACGGGAGCAGGATTTGCTGAGATTCTGCTGTCACCAATGATTTTACCCTCTCCCTCAATATGAAATAGAATGGATTCATTATTGAGTCGCTTTATATTACCATCTTTATCAGCAATAGCAGCAATTAGTGTCACCATGTCTGAACCATCGGCAACAAGAGACGTATTTTCATTGTCGAGCCACATCAGAATTTTTTCGGCACGGCGGGCAGGTCTTACTGTATCAGTCGCAACGACGGTTCCATTCATGATTCCCTCTGCCAGAAGGTACACATCCTTTTGTTTTCCACTTCTCGAAAGTCCTTTGTCGATCATGAAATCAAAAATACCTTCAAATGTAATTACAGGAGATGGGATACCTTTGTGTTCGGTATTTTTCTTATACGAATAACTCTCTCCTCCTTTGTTATAACTTAGTCGAACCTCTTCGCAATTCGAAAATACTGTCACATCTTTCGGCGAGAAGGGTGTCATTTCGTGAGCAATATGCACCATTGGTCCTGTTTTGAAGGGACGCTCCTCTTTTTGAGGCTCACGTTGAGCCATAAACATGTGGTATGCATATTTTGGCTGACGAAAAGCATCCATGATACCCCCATAGAAAGGATCGGGATGGTACCCTCTTTGATGGTCGAAAGAGTGCCAAAGACAACCTCCCATATGCTGGCGTGTAGTTTTATGAAGTGCATCATAACTTGTATATGGGAAATTCGGAGATGCATAATGGTTGGCTTGTACAATCATTGCGTGCTCTCCCCAGTTTCGGGCAACGCGGCTTGGAGAATTATGAGAATTCCAGTCATCTACATTATCTCCCCACTCTCGTGTGAAATAGCTGACTTCGGGATTTATATCTTTAATAGCCCAATCTTTGTCAGCATTTGAAGGATGACAAAACTGAACAGGATAGACCTCATGTCCGCGAGCCTCAGAGTCGCATCCAGAGTAGCAATAGGGATAAGGATACTCCTCCGAAACTATTTCAAGTGCATTTTTGGCAAAATCTGCCGGATACCATGTTTCGTTCAGGATCGGTTCCCAAAGCCATACTGATGGATGATTACGGTCGCGTCGAACTAAATTTCGGATATCTTCGTAAACTCGTTTCTCAAAAATAGGTTTCTCATTCCAAAATTGCCATCCGGGCGTATTTACAATCACAAATAGTCCAAGCTCATCACAAGCATCCATAAAAGCCGGATCTTGTGGACAATGGGCATTTCGGATAATTTTCATCCCTGCATCTCTGAGCTTCTTAGCGTCTCGCCAATGCAGGCTATTCGGAACAGCATTTCCTATGATGGCAAAGTCCTGATGTCGGTTTGCTCCGATAATAGGCTGCTCATAAGGTTTGCCATTTAGCCAGAATCCATCTTTGCCTTTGAATTCGATGCTGCGAATACCGATCCGACGTTTGTAACCATCCACAACAGCGCCTTTGTTGTTTTTTATACGGATTACTATGTGGTATAGTTCCGGATTTTCAGGACTCCATAGTTTAGGAGATTTTACAACGATGCGATTTTTCGCATACAAAGCATCCCCAGGACGTATTTCAATTCTATTTGTTACAGATTTTACTCTCTTTCCATTCGCTTGTTGTAACTCAAATTCGATACTGCCAACGAATTTGTTTGTTCCGTCATTTCTAATGTGAGACTTGAGTACAACATCAGCTGAAGATTCAGAAACCTGATCAAAGGAGATGAATAGTCCACCACCTGCAATCTCATCCTCAAAATTCGGATCTGTAATAAAAACATCGTTGTGTGAAATCAGCCAGCAATCACGATAGATTCCCCCGAAGTATGCAAAATCGAGCACCTCTTGAGCTTTACCGGGAGGATAATTGGGATCATTACTGTTGTCAGCCCATACGGCGATCACATTATCACCTTCCCAATTCAGATCATTGGTGATATCTACAGCAACGGGTAAATACCCTCCGAATTGTTCTTTTAAAATTTTCCCATTCAGATATATCCGGCTTTTCCCCATGATTCCTTCAAAGTGAAGAAACAATTTTTTTCCTTTTAGCCCTTTTTCTGGAGTAAAGTGTTTTCGGTACCAAACTTCACCCTGATAATTGATGCATCCGCTTGCATCCACAGGCAGGTGCTCAATCCCATCGGGAAGAGCTATAACGGGCCATTTACTGTCATCAAAAGCAACTTGTTCCGCTCCTTCTGTAATACTTCCTTTGAAAAATCGCCAGGCTGGATTCATCGAATAGGCCGCTCGCCCCGAATTCGGTATTTCAAAAAATCCTGCTGTTGAAAAGGCTGGTTCAGGTGCAGCTTTCAGACTGTAAAATGAAATAAGAAGAAACAGAGAGAGCAATGAGAACATTTTATTCTTCATAGAGATAAATTATTATTGAAAAATAGATTCTTGATCATACACGATATGAATAGCCTATTGATCCATCCATGTCCCAAAAATAGCAAATTATCCTCAATGTAAATTCTGTTTTGGGGAATCTATGTTACATTCATATAGGTATGTTTTTTTTGATTGAACAAAACATTGTGGATAAGAGGAAATATATCAATCTTTGTACGTAAAAAATTATTTCACATGAAGAAGTTGTTATTGTTGACTTTACTTTTGAGTAGTAGCGGAGCTTTGTTTGCACAGGGTGAGGATGTTCATAATCATGTGCATGGAAGAAATGAAATAGGTTTAAGTGTGGGGCCCTCTTATTCGTTTGATCATAAAGAGTGGAAAGCAAGTGCACATGTTCACTATTTTCGTTTATTAAAACCTCATAGCAGGTGGGCTCTGGGTGCAGGGGTAGAATCTGTTTTTGGTGAGGGATCGCACTATAACTTTAGCGCGGGGGTAAAGTATAGTCCGATAAATCATGTTCAGATTGCTTTGATGCCAGGAGTGAATCTGGTGAAAGAAAAAGGTGAACATGGTCATTCGGGGGAGGATGCTTTCCATGATAAATTCTCAGTAAGATTTGCAATGCATGCAGAGATGGTTGCC
The DNA here is from genome assembly GCA_051654305.1 of Bacteroidales bacterium. Taxonomy (GTDB): domain Bacteria; phylum Bacteroidota; class Bacteroidia; order Bacteroidales; family UBA7332; genus UBA7332. Next base: position 3,968 of record JBOFXU010000221.1, read on the forward strand.
GATTTATTAATAATTGGGAATTTCCACATGGGGCCGACAATGGATTTCTCATGGAGTAAACATCATTCTCATTTGATGCTTGGTGTCCATACGGCCTACAGTTTCTGATAAAAAATAAGTGGAAAAGGCATAAAAAAAAGGAGGCTCAAAAGAGTCTCCTTTTTTTGTAGCGGGAACGAGAGTTGAACTCGTGACCTCCGGGTTATGAATCCGACGCTCTAACCAACTGAGCTATCCCGCCATGAATATGACGTAGTGTATATTTTGTAGCGGGAACGAGAGTTGAACTCGTGACCTCCGGGTTATGAATCCGACGCTCTAACCAACTGAGCTATCCCGCCATTCTGAGAACGTTTGTTTCTCAAATGCGTTGCAAAGGTATGCCTTTTTTTTGAAATTGCAAATTTTAGATCTGCTTTTTTTACTCGAAGAATGCCTTAGTTTTCGATAGTTTATTCTATTTAGTTTAGATTCAGAGCGTTAAATTGCATAATTTTTTAATGAAAAAAATACGAGAATGCTCCGTTTTCTTTCATATTGAAGCAGGGAATTCCTAATTCTTCTGCTTCCTGACGCCATTTTTTCAGCCAATAGTCAGATAAGGACCCATCCAGAATGAGCTGTTGAGGTGAAAAGAGCTGATTAATCTTTGTTAAATCTCCTTTGCACCCTCGTTTGAGTACCAGAAAATCGATCGGCAGTGGTGTTTTTGAAGTAGCATACCGCAAAGAATCTGTGTCCAGAAAAAGGATTTTTTTGTTCTCTATTGAGATCGATGCGCCAAACTGGTGCTGCTTTACGTTGGAAATACCAAAATATTTCTCAGCCATACCTGTTTCGTACTCTCGAGGAATCGTTGATATGTGAGCGTAGTAATTGTTGCTGTGAGCGAAGAGGCTATTTCCAGGGGTGTTGTTGAGTATGATAATTTGTTTTCTATGGTCTTGTTCCCATTTTCTGAATGGAAGAAACAGTAGTACTCCGAAGAGTATGGCACCGATAGCAGCGATTTTGCTTTTGAGTAATGCCCATAAAACAAAGCAGAAGCATACCGCATAGAGTAACCATACGTGCTCAAAGGTAATCTTAATAGTGTCTGGATAGGCATAGGGTAGAGCTGAGATCTGACTTAGTAGTCGAGCGAGCAGATCGAACAGTATCTCAATGGTCCGGATGATTGGGTTTAGGGAGATTCCGCTGATCAGGAAGAGAGATAATGCAGGAAGAGATAGAAATATGATTATGTAGATGAGAGGAATAGCAATAATGTTCCCTATCAGAAAATATGGAGAGAACGCTCCAAAGGAATAGAGTGTTAGCGGCAGGGTGCTTATCTGTGCAGCCATACATACGCATACAAAGCCTGTAAATTTACGTAGCCATTGATTTTGAAAGTTCATCCGGTCACGTAGTAGAACCTGTGATATAAGAATTCCGGCTACAGCGAGGAAACTTAATTGAAAACCAATATCGAACAGAGTAAACGGATTGATGATAAGAAGCGTAAATGCTGCAATACATAGCGTATTGAATGGATGGCTTTTGTGCCCCGTAAGACTTCCTGCGACGAAAAGAGAGATCATAAAGGTTGCCCGTAGTACGGATGGAGTACCTCCGGTTATATACGCGTAAAACCAGAGTAGAACGATGGCGAATAAACGAATGAGTTTACCCGCTGTAGAGGATGCTGAGATAAAGAAAAATAGAGATAAAAGAATGCTATAGATCAGTCCGACATGAAATCCACTTACAGCAAGAAGGTGTGAAATACCATTCTGTCGAAACAGTAGTTTAT
>JBOFXU010000222.1:0-4761 GCA_051654305.1 Bacteroidales bacterium
TCCATCGTGAATATTATGAAGGCTCATTGGTGAACGCCCCAATCCTCCGGATAAAGTCATGTTTAATCGTGAATTCGGTTTCCAACGGACACTCAATGAAGGTGACTGGAAGTATTCGGACAGATTTCCGATCTGCTGGTTAAATTTATAATATGTATAATTCAGAGGATAACGAAGCGTGATTTCTATTCTTCCAGTTGCATATTCTACTTTAGGGGAAACAAAAAAGGAAAGATAATTCGTTGTCACAGCATTATCGAAGGTTTTATCAATGAGTCCATCGGTATCTGCCGACATATCGCTATTCATACCCCGCAGATAACCGTTCACTCCTCCTTCAAATGCAAGATTAAATCCATGGGTATGAAACCCATATTCAGCTCGTTCATTTGTATAAAAAGCATGATTAGAAATGCGCTGGGTAAAGTCCCTGCCGTCTGCATAGGCTACATGTAATCTTTCGGGCTTTGATTCCCATTCGTTTACAGAGGTAAACGTAACCAAATGCTTATCTGCGAAGCGCTTGATGAGCTTGAGCTCATTTGACACATAGTAATCAGGCATTTTTGCAAACTGTGAGTTAGGAACAGTCCCACTCATTGTTGTCTGTATTTCATCCCAGCTTAGTTCTGTCTTTAAGGTATTATCCAAATAATATTTATCCTGATTCGCCTGGATCGAAAATTTTCCAGTAATCCGGTTATCATGTTCCTTTCCTCTGCGCTCTTCAGTAATTATTTTATCTCCATTATTCAGAAAATAAGTAGAAACAGACAAAGAAGATGCTGATGCTCTATGATTAAAATAATCAATCTGCGCTTTCGTTTCGTACGTTTTGATCTTCCACAAATGGCTGGATGATAGCATCCATGATTGATTAAATAATGTACGTGCCTCTTTAAGAGATGGCGTAGGCGGAAGCTGAAGAGAAATATAATCGTTCAAGCCGGTATTTCGTCCTTCGTCTAAAAAATCTCTGACCTGATTACGCAAATCTATACCAGTATTATTGCTTTTCAATGTGGTTATGGTTTGATAGCCAGGCAGCACTGTCATTAGAAACAGCTCTCCATTCCACACTCCCTCTTCGGGATTAGTTGTCCAACCACCTCCCAAATAACCGTTTGCAAGCCAAACTGCTTTTGACTTATTCTTTAATTTAAGATTTAGTGCCGCCTGATCAGAAAATGTAAAACCACGCAGCACCTTCATGGGCTGATGATTTTCCATCACCTCTACCGAACCCACATCATCATGAGATATACCATTCGTAGCGATACCATATTTACCACCGAGCAGGTCACTCCCTTCAATATAGAATTTGTTGATATTGTTACCCTGATATTGTATCTTTCCATCAGATGCTATATCAATTCCGGGCATTCGCTTTAGCACATCCCCGATCGTACGATCCTGTTTCTGCGCAAAACCCGACACACGGTATGCAATCGTATCTTTATTCTCGCGAATACGACCGGCCTTCACCTCAACCTCCTTCAATTGCAAAACGCCCTCTTCCATCGCAATTTCCAACTTTCTCAATTTTTCCTCAAGAGGAGCCATATAGGCTTTCATCCCGATCATAGATATATGAATAGTCAATCCTTCGCTCCACGAAGGCAATTCTAACTTAAAAGATCCGTCATCATCGGTAGTGGCAAATGCTACAATCTTCCGGTCGTTTGACTTTATTATAACATTTGCCCCCACAACAACTGCATTGTCGTGTTTCTGAATGACACGTCCGGATATAATTTCTTTTGCAGATACTGATACGAGCATTAACAAAAGGGTTATACTTATAGTTATTAATCTCTTCATAACTTACTTATGTGGATAATCTGTTTCTTCAAAATCGTAATTTCTGTGCAACAGCTTTTTGGGTGCTTCCATATTCCTGGGCTTAATTCCGTATGCGCCGGAAGATTGTATTTGATAAGCAATGGATTTTTGAAGTGCTTTCCGCCTGTTTTTCAAGGATGTTATCCTATCTGTCATCACTCTGTCCCGATAATTAAAATACTCAACCGGTCTCCCGGGATTTGGTATCAAAGCCTCTACGGTATACCGATAATGCATCTTCTCATCGTTAGCCTCCAGGATAAGACCCGGCAAACCACATAGTTTCCACGGACCTTCAGATATGGGTATCTCAGGTGCAAACCAGGCAAACCAACGACGACCACGATAGTCTGATATTGCAAGCAAACATTCGTATCCCCCGATGATTGTCGTGCTATCGGTTATTTCCCATACCGGCTTCTCCCAGAGTTCTTCATACTTCCAGTTTTCCATATCATACCGATTGTGAACTGTTACTTTTCCGGAGGGGAAGTTCTTATACACAATCTCCTTTTCTAATTCTGAAATTTCTTTAAAGTTTTTTTTATCTCTTATCATCGCAATTGTATACTCGGCACTTCGATTGGATAAAGAATCATCTGTTTTTCTTCTGGCTGAATAAAAGGCACTCATATTTTTTCCGGCACGAAGAGTCAGATAATCCATTTTAAAATCAGTATCTACAAGAAGCGTATCTGTCACTTTTATGCGTTTGTAGACAACCTCAATCAGAGCTTCTTCAAGATTCCGTTCGTCAATAATACCCTGCGCAAGCATATTTGCGGTCAGCATAACGAGCAAACAAAATAATAGTCTCTTTAAATTCATCCTGTTTTTCATTAAATATTAATCAAAAGATGGTTGTTAAAAAAATCGGGGGATCACCTTAACGTTTTTGTTTTGATAATCCCCCGATTAAAATCATATAGAAACTACTTATTGCAGTTTTCGTATTTTTCACCCCATTCATCCCATTGTTGATCAGTCCAATCTACAGCTTCACTCGCTTCTTGAGAAAGTTGCTCGCATAGTGTCAATGGACGGCCACCAGTAAGATTAAGTAATTCACGTTCAGATAAAATTTCCATCATGTGATTGTTTTAATCATTATACATTTCTTGCACGCGAATGATTTAGCGTTTAAGGATCGTTTCAATGTCCTTCTCTCATTATATTAAACTTTCTTGTCTATAAGGAGATATACTATATCTGATCCATTATAAACTGGTGATAGCATCGTTCCATTAAGAGCAATACGAGGGAAAGCTGTTATACTAAAACTCATGATTGTATTTTTGAAGTTTTCATAAAACTGAGATATTTCTTTTTCCTGCTCTACCGATTCTGATGATGCAATATAATATTGATATTCACCTCTACTATTAGACCAGCTCCGAATGTAATTAAAGAAAAGTTCCTGATTACTTATATAGCAACGAATCCAATCTTTATTTTTGGAGGCATCCCCTCTACTAGATTCTCCAAGAACAATTTCCCATTTAAAAGACACAATATTACTATCTAATAATTCAAATATCTCTTTCACCATTTCTTTGCATTTTTTACAGGATGGTGAAATTATTGTTGTTACAACATCCTCTGCCGTTTCTATACCCAATGATAACACCTTGTCATTCTCTTTGCAAATAAGTTCTTGGCTCTCATTTACAATCACATATTTTTTACGTTTCAAACTCAATAAATCACAGAAAGACCTTCTATTAACATACCATTCATTTTGTATTTTTCTTATTATTTTAGCAGAGCTAGCAAATAACAATGTAGAGACTAATGTAAATAATGAAATAAGAATTGACTGAGCTATACTTTCATAAACTATAGCTAATATGGCTTGAGCGATTAATATTATAAGAATTAGTATACAATAAGGACAAAAACTTTTAACTTTTAGCTGCGAATAAAATGAATAGATAAAAGCAGGAATTACTACTAAAATTGCTGGAGACAATACTAATATTATTGGTATATTATATATAGTAATTACTATTAATGCTATAATTAATTGAGATAAAAAAAACGATGCTGACAAATCTGAAATACTATACCCCAATATATATGCATACATTGAGTTAGAAACTCTCTCACAATCAGTAATAGCTGTAAAATGACATAATTTATCCAGAATGAAATTTTTATATCCATAATCTTTTACCTGCATATAGATAGAGAAGACCAAACCTGTTGTAATCAGAAGTAAAGTCGAACTAACCTCATATGTAAAGAACTGCATTATAAACAGCTGTAGCAATATAATAACTCCTATTACTATATAAATATTTAGATCATGCCATAAACTTAATCCTCTATTTGGTTTTTGCTTAGTGTAAATTATAACACCATCCCAGAATTTAATGATATCAGAATTATTTTTTATTAACCATCTATTCTCCTTAGGTGAATAAATCATTAAGTTTTCCATAGATACATTCCAGCGTGCCATTACAATATTCTCCTCATTTTGATGTTTTATATGCATAAGAAAAGGGGAATGCAATGTACTCAGAAAGGCGACATCACATTTTCCTGCAACGGCTTTTATACCTGCATATTGAAGTGTCTGAATAATTGAAAGTAAAGACGGGTAGTTTGGGGATGATTTTAGAAAAAGATCTATTGCATCCTTATTACATTTCGAATCATAGTTTCGACAAAATGATATTAATGTTTGATCTAACATTCTGAATCTATTATTAAATTTAGAGTTGTATCCTTAGTATCTCTCTCAAAACATAAAATGTACAAATTGACTTCCAATACAAATGCAAGACAATAGGTTTCGATCGCAATAAATAAATAAATAAATAAATAAGAATAAATACAACAGTTAAATATATTTAATAAGAAAGTTAATAAAAATACAGCAATTAACTAATAACTAAATATTTAAGCACTCAAAAA
>JBOFXU010000223.1:0-1904 GCA_051654305.1 Bacteroidales bacterium
TCGAAAATCAGTTCAAGGATATAGTCCAGATTAATCTCCTGCGATTTGAGCAGGTCTACCTCAAAGACCACATCATCCCAGTCGATCTTCGACTCTTCGGGTGCTTTGCCGTTCTTATCGCGTCTGAGCCACTCCCGGATGTCGTTATAGGCAGACCTGAAGTCCTGGGCTTTTCGATCAGGCAGTATTTCCACCTGCTTCATGGCTTCTATCTCCTCATCGTTTACACAATGAGTTTCTTTAAACGCTTCAATCGCCCGGTGATCGTTCGGATCAATGGACTGAAGTGCTTTCAGACGGGTAAATTCATCGTAGTTCTGAAGTATGTTTTCGATACGAAGATACTCTCCGAAAAGTTTCGAGAACTCCTTCTTATCTTTCTCCGTGACAATGGCATCCGTATCGGGGAACTTTTCGTTCAGTTCACTCACCACTTCCATATATCCACGGCGTGTTTCGCCGGACGTGGTATCGGTAAAGCCTTCGAGGTACTCTTTGTAGCTCTTTTCGATAATCACATTTCTTGTGTTCGTGTCTCCAAACAACGTAATCGCATCCACTGTTGCAGACTCCAGATCCCGGAAAGTGATGATATTACCAAAGGTTTTTGTAGCATCGTAGATGCGGTTGGTACGCGAAAATGCCTGCATCAGTCCATGATAGCGCAGGTTTTTATCCACAAACAACGTATTGAGTGTAGGAGCATCAAACCCGGTAAGGAACATCCCGACAACGATAACCAGATCTATCTCTTTACTCTTTACCCTTTTGGAAAGATCCCGGTAATAGTTCTGAAACTCTTTTCCGTCCACACCAAAGCTGCAACCGAACAGGTTGTTGTAGTCATAAATGGCTTTCCGCAAAAACTCCTTGGCGCTGCTGTCCAGTGCGGTTGGTTCGAATGTTTCGTCCGGAATTTCGCCGGCAGCCCCCTGCTCTTCATTGGCTGCATAGGAAAAGATGGTTGCAATCCGGAGCGGTCGTTCGCTCTCTTTCTGCAACCGGTTCAGTTCTTCGTAGTAGCATTTGGCTGCATCTACGCTGCTCACCGCAAACATGGCATTAAATCCACTGTTGCCACCCATAGTCCGGTGGGTTTTTATCCGGAAGTTCTGCAAAATATAGTGCGAAACCTCGTTGATACGTGCCGGATGGAGCAAGGCTTTCGTGTTTTCGGCAGCACTGAGCTTTTTCTCGTCCTTTTCGGTTTCGATGTCCTTAAACTTCGGACGGACATTATTATAATCTACTTTAAACTTCAGCACTTTATCGTCGCGAATGGCATCCGTAATGATATACGAGTGCAGCTCACGACCAAAGACGCTTTGTGTGGTTTCGGCACCCAATGCATTTTTATCGAATATAGGGGTACCGGTAAAGCCGAACTGATAAAACTTTTTGAATTTCTTCTGCAGATTCTTCTGTGCTTCACCAAACTGAGAACGATGGGCTTCGTCGAAAATAAACACAACCTGTTTCTGATAGATCTCCAGATCGCTCTCCGTCTTCATCAGGTTATTCAGTTTCTGAATGGTTGTGACAATAATTTTATTATCGTCTTTCTCTATGTTTCGTTTCAATCCTGCCGTACTCTCCGACCCGTTGACGCTGTCGGGCGAAAAGCGCTGGTATTCCTTCATGGTTTGAAAGTCCAGATCTTTCCGGTCCACCACAAAGAACACTTTATCTATGAAATCGAGTTCCGTAGCCAGTCGGGCAGCTTTAAAGCTGGTAAGGGTTTTTCCCGATCCTGTTGTGTGCCAGATATATCCGCCAGTCTCTGTTTTAGGTGTTGTTTTAGAGAGATAGGAGCTTTTGATTTTCCACAAGATCCTTTCGGTTGCGGCAATCTGATACGGACGCATGATGAGCAGCGTATTGGTCTGATCAAAAACCGAGTAAGT
>JBOFXU010000224.1:0-1859 GCA_051654305.1 Bacteroidales bacterium
GTAATAAATATTTGATATTACTTAAAGCATTGGTATTTGTTTTCTCCATAGCTCAAAGTACATAGATCCTTCGTTGAATAAATCTTCGTGCTTACCTTCTTCTATAACAGCACCATCTTTTAAAATAATAATTTTGTCAGCATTCATGACGGTACTTAAACGATGAGCAATGATAATTACTGTGTGTCCCTCGTTATTAAATTGCTCAATAACGTTTTGGACAATCTCCTCCGAATGAGAATCCAGTGCGGAGGTTGCTTCGTCCAGAATGAGCAACTTGGGTTTTCGGTACAAAGCGCGGGCAATAGCCAGTCTTTGCTTTTGACCTCCGGATAGCCCCACGCCATGCTCACCCAGATGGGTGCGGAATCCGTTTGGCAGGCTCTCAATAAATGAAAGCAGATCCAGCTTAGCGCAAATCTCAATGACTTTTGCCATATCCGGATTTAGTTCACCTAAAGCAATATTCTCAATGATAGTTCCTGAAAACAGATCAATTTGCTGAGGAACTGTTGATATCATAGATCGTAGAGAAGAGGTGTTTACATAGTGTAAGTTTTGATTACCTATGTGTATTTTACCTCCGGATATTGAATATAGTTTTAATAATAAAGCAGCGATGGTCGTTTTCCCCGAGCCACTTTCTCCAATAATAGCAGTTATTTCACCCCGTCTGATTTGCATATTCAGACTTTTAAACACCGTGGATCTGTTATTGTATGCGAACCCTACGTCCTCAAATACAATATCACCGGTCAATTCCGCTTTTATTCCGTTGTCTTCATCTCTGTCATCTCTTTCCAGATCAAGAATTTCAAACAATCGGTCTGCTGCAATTAATGCATTCTGAATAGATTTATTGCTTCCGGTCAGTTGCTCAATAGGTCCCATGAAATAACCGATTATTGCATAAAATGAAAAGAGTGTACCTGCGGTAATCTCATTTTGTATGACAAGTTTTGTCCCAATCCAGAGTATGCCGATTGTAAAAAGTGTATTAAAGAAAGAACTGGCTGTGCTAATTGAAATGTTATTCACCGACGACCGGTATACTGTATTCAATAGTTTGACAAAGCGACTTTCGGTTTTCCAGTTCTCAAAACCGGCAATATCAAACTGCTTCACAGTTCTTTCAGAGTTTAATGATTCTACAAGCTGTCCTTCAAGGTCAGCCGAAGACTCCATAACCTTTCGCTCCTGCTTTTTATTAAGCCGGTTTGCTACAAAATATATGATCGAATAAACAGGCATAATGATGATCATCAATAAAGCGAGCTTCCAGCTATAGAGAAACATCAGGATGAACGAAAAAAGAACAACGAATATATTTACGATTATTGAGATAGCAACTTCATTGATAAATACACGGATTTTAAACGCATCGTTTATTCTCGAAATGATCTCTCCCACACGCATGGTGTCAAAAAACGATTGAGGCAAAGTGAACAGATGTTTATAGTAACCCAGAATAAGTCGGATATCAATTAATTGTCCTGTGTTGAGCATAAACACTCTTTGAGCTGTACCGATAAATGTTCTGAGCAGCAGAATAACGAGCATTCCTATGCTCATTAAGTTAAGCAAGTTGGTATTACCTCCGATTAGCACGTAATCGGTAATCTTACCGATATATATAGATGTAGATAATCCCAGAATAGTGTATATTACCGCACCAAACAGGCACTGTAATAATACTGGAGAATGAGGCGAAACCAAATTAACAAACCGAGATAGGTTTGATCTCTTTTCCGATCGGGGAGCAAATGTTTCATTAGGGACAAGCAGTACCAGGATATTTGTCCATATTTTCGAAAAATCGGCATAGCTAAACTCATGGATATTTCCATCTGCCGGATCCA
>JBOFXU010000225.1:0-6625 GCA_051654305.1 Bacteroidales bacterium
ATCAATAAAATTGGGTGAAGGATTTCCCTCAATATTGAATTCAGTCTTTAAAACTGGTCGTAATTCATGAACATCCGCATAACGTATATGTCTTTCATCGGGACGTGGATGAACCGTTATTCCCTCTGCTCCAAAAATCTCACAATCTATAGCCACCTGAAGAACATTTGGCACATCTCCACCTCTGGAATTTCTCAAAGTTGCTATCTTATTGATATTTACACTTAACTTTGTCATTATCTACGAATTAAAATTATTATACACAATAAGAGTATTAAACTATGCAAATGTAATAGTTTTAACAATAAAACAATGATTATTCAAACTAAGTTTATTACAAAACAGATACTTAAAAAGATAATGCCGACAGTTTATACAGAAAACAGCTCATTTTTCCACTTGAATGTAAAAAATTAATTCATTAATATTCTTAAATCTATCGTATCACGAAAATATTATTTATATTTGTAAAATAAAAAAAAGAAATATGTCAAACGTAGAAATTGAACGCAAATTTCTCGTCTCCGGACCATACAAACATCTGAGTTTCCGCCACACTAAAATCATGCAAGGATACATTTCTACCGAACCGGAAAGAAGTGTCAGAGTTCGCATCAGAGACGAAAAAGGATACCTTACTATCAAGGGTATAAGCTCCGAGAAGGGTCTTTCGCGTTTTGAATGGGAAAAAGAAATTTCAATGGACGAAGCATTACAACTAATGCAACTATGCATTCCGTCTTCTGTCATTGATAAGATACGTTACGAAGTTCGTCTGGACAACCACATCATTGAAGTGGATGAATTTAAAGGTTTAAACGATGGACTTACTCTTGCAGAGATAGAACTGAAAAATGAAAATGAAACAGTTTTGCTTCCCGACTGGATCGGACAGGAGGTAACAGGCGATGTGAGGTATTACAATAGTATGCTTGCTCAACGACCTTATCAGACATGGAGCTCTGAATAAGAATATCGACGGAATTACACATTATATATACTATAAGAACACGGTTATGGGACATTTCTTATCACAAATAAGTATTGCTGAGATTGCGAGTGCATTTATGGTACTTTTTGCGATTATTGACATCACGGGAAGCTTACCCATTATTATTGGACTAAAAAATAAAGGGAAAGGCTATAATCCTGAAAAAGCTTTCATTCTTTCACTTGCTATTTTACTTGGGTTTCTTTATGTAGGAGACGCCGTGCTAAAATTGTTTGGTGTAGATATACACTCCTTTGCGATTGCGGGAGCTGTAATTATTTTCGTGATGGCTGTTGAGATGATATTTGGATATGAGATCTTCAAAAATGACTCACCTGACGGTCAGTCAACAATTGTTCCTCTGGTTTTCCCTTTAATCGCCGGAGCAGGTTCGTTTACCGCCCTGTTGTCTATGCGAGCAGAATTCCAGATTATCAATATTATTCTTGCCTTGATCTTAAATATGATCATCGTTTACATTGTTCTGAAAAAGGTAAACATTATCGAACATGTATTAGGCAAGGGTGGTGTTTACGTTCTTCGCAAGTTCTTTGGGATAGTGCTTTTAGCGATCTCGGTAAAACTATTCCTCTCAAACATTGCGATTATCTTTGGTGAAATCAAGAACACACTTTAATTAATGACGATATAATAACTCAGTGCAAACATGAATTACTTAAAGTTTGACAAAACTCTAATGATTAATCTGGAGCAGTCACTTCACCGGGAGCTGCTCCGTACAAACAATTCCGGAGCGTACCAGTGCACTACTGTGGTAGACTGTAATACGCGAAAATATCATGGACTTTTAGTTGTACAAATACCCGAAATCGACGATGAAAATCATGTTCTTCTCTCCTCACTGGATGAAACAGTAATCCAGCACGGTGCTGAATTTAACCTGGGACTACACAAGTACAATGGAGAAAATTATTCACCCAACGGACACAAGTACATCCGGGAGTTTAATTGCGACATTAACTCTCAGACGATCTACCGGGTGGGTGGGGTGATTCTTTCAAAAGAGAAAATTTTTATCTCCGGAGAAAATAGAATCGTCATCAAGTACACTCTTTTAGATGCTCATTCGCCTACGATCCTCCGCTTGAAACCTTTTCTTGCCTTTCGTAGCGTAAAAATGCTTACCCATGAAAACGAACACGTAAACAAAGAGTTTCTAAAGGTTGAGAACGGTATTTGCACTTCTTTGTACAAAAACTACCCGTTGCTGTACATGCAAATCAGCAAAAAAAATGAATTTATTTTCCAGCCTGACTGGTATAAAGGTATTGAGTACCTGAAAGAGCAGGAAAGAGGTTATTATGCCAATGAAGATCAGTATGTACCAGGACACTTTGAATTTCCGATAAAAAAAGGAGAATCAATTTACTTCTCTGCGGGTCTGAGTGAAGCATCACCAAAAAATCTCAAGAAAGTCTACGAAAATGAGATCAAGAACCGGACTCCGCGTTCAAGTTTCTACAACTGTCTGAAAAATTCAGCTGAACAGTTCCGCATCCGTAAAGAGAACGGTTCTCTGTTCCTTTTAGCTGGATTCCCTTGGTTTAAAGTACGCGCAAGAGATTTGTTCGTTGCTCTGCCAGGATGTACTCTGGGTATTGACGATACTGATGCTTTCTTTGAAATTATGGATTCTGCAGTTGCTGAAATCCGGAATTTCATGGAGCTTGGCACAACAGATGGCACAATTTGTGAAATTGATCAGCCTGATGTTCTTCTTTGGACAATCTGGGCATTGCAACAGCTTCATAAAACTCATCCGGAAGAGACTCTGGAGAAATATGGTGACCTGATTCTGGATATAATCACATATATTCAAAATAACAGCCATCCGAATCTTCGATTAGATGACAACGGATTGTTATATAGTGATGGGAAGACGAAAGCCATCTCATGGATGAATTCTACTTCTGCAGGAAGACCTATTGTTCCAAGAACAGGCTATCTGGTAGAATTTAATGCACTGTGGTACAATGCGCTTCGTTTCGGAGCAAATGTTGCCTCAGCGAAAAATAGTATGACCATGAAAGAAGATCTGATCCGCATCGCAGAACGTTGCAGCATCAGCTTCGTGTACACCTTCAAAAACGAATTCAACTATTTGTATGATTTTGTAGATGGTGATCACAAAAATCTCAGTGTCAGACCCAATATGATGTTCACGTTAGCTTTTGACTACTCTCCATTAAATCGGGAAGAGAAAAAGGGCTGTCTGGACTATATTACCAAAGAGTTGCTAACTCCGAAAGGAATCCGATCGCTAAGCCCGAAAAGTTCAGGATACAATCCATTCTATGAGGGTCCACAAGTACAACGGGATTATGCTTACCATCAGGGAACAGCATGGCCTTGGCTAACCGGTTTTTACATTGAAGCTTACCTGAAAATGTACAAACAAGGCGGTATATCATTTGCCGAGAGAGCCCTGATCGGCTTCGAGGATGACATGCGCACTCACTGTATCGGCACCATTGCTGAACTCTTTGACGGAAATCCACCGTTCAATGCCAGAGGGGGGATCTCATTCGCCATGAATGTTGCTGAGATTTTACGGATTATGAAACTGATAAAAGACTACGAAAGGAAATAAGATATGAAAGCGTTGATGTTTGGGTGGGAGTTCCCGCCTCACATTTTAGGAGGACTTGGTACGGCCAGTTACGGTCTGACCAAAGGAATGATTGAATGTGGTGATATGGAAATTTCTTTCGTTATTCCGAAACCCTGGGGTGATGAAGATAAAAGCTTCGCTAAAATTATCGGAGCAAATTGTACTCCGGTAGTATGGAAGGATGTCAATTTTGATTACGTAAAAGAGCGAATCGGATTCTGCACAGAGCCGCAATACTACTTTGATCTGAGAGATCATATTTATGCGGATTTCCGATATCTTCATACAAATGACTTAGGCTGTATCGAATTTTCGGGAAGATATCCTGAAAACTTGATCGAGGAGATCAACAACTATTCTATAGTTGCCGGAGTGATTGCCCGTACTGAAACCTATGATGTCATTCACTCTCACGACTGGCTTACCTATCCTGCCGGGATACATGCCAAAAAGGTATCTGGCAAACCGCTTGTAATACACGTGCATGCAACGGATTTCGACAGAAGCCGTGGCAATGTTAATCCGACAGTTTTTGCAATTGAGAAAGACGGTATGAACTATGCAGATCACATTATCACAGTGAGTGATCTGACGCGTAAGACCGTTATTGAGAAATATGGTGTAGATCCGGCTAAAGTGACTACTGTACACAATGCCGTTGAACCTATCAGCCCGCAGATTGCTGCTTTGCAATCCCGAAAAAATACCAACGACAAAGTCGTAACCTTCCTTGGACGCATCACTATGCAAAAAGGACCAGAGTATTTTGTAGAAGCTGCAGCTAAAGTACTGAAACAGACGAAAAATGTTCGCTTTGTGATGGCCGGTAGCGGTGACAAAATGGAAGAGATGATTAAGCTGGCTGCTGACAGAGGAATCTCTGACCGCTTTCACTTTACAGGATTCCTTAAAGGTATGCAGGTCTATGAGATTTTAAAGTCCAGTGATGTGTACATTATGCCTTCTGTTTCAGAACCATTTGGTATATCACCACTCGAAGCTATGCAGGTGGGTGTCCCTTCTATTATCTCCAATCAATCAGGTTGTGCTGAGATTCTGAACAATGTAATCAAAACTGATTACTGGGACATTGATTCAATTGCAGATGCTGTCTATTCGATCGTTTCCTATCCGGCAATGTATGAACATTTGCGGGATGAAGGAAAAAAAGAGGTAGATCAGATTATCTGGAGCAAAGCCGGACAAAAGGTAATCGACATCTACAAGAATTTAATAAATCAGTAATTTAAAAGAATTAAGTTCGGCTGTAGTTAGATATAAACAGCCTATAAACATAAGACCAAATGAAGACTATTTGTTTTTACTTTCAGATACATCAACCGTTCCGTCTAAAAAGATACCGTTTTTTTGACATCGGAAAGGATAGTTATTACTACGATGATTTCATGAACGAAAGCATCGTAACTCGTCTTGTTCAGCAGTCCTATATTCCTGCACTACATACACTGCTTGAAATGATTGAAAAGTCAGCTAAAGCATTTAAAGTGGCTTTCTCAATCTCTGGTACTGCTATCGAGCAATTTGAAATTTATGCCCCGGAGGTTATTGAACTTCTGCACAAAATAAATAAAACAGGATGTGTTGAATTCATCGGTGAAACCTATGCCCATTCATTGTCTTCTCTGACTGATTCTTCGGAATTTATCAGTCAGGTACAAAAACACTCGGCAAAAATCGAAGCTATGTTTGGCCAAAAACCAAATGTATTCCGCAATACGGAGTTAATCTACTCTGATGATATTGCTCACGAGGTATCAAAACTTGGGTTCAAAGGAATGCTGGCAGAAGGTGCTAAACATATTTTAGGATGGAAGAGTCCAAACTACCTTTATCGTAGTGCCAAGGCTCCTCAACTAAAACTTTTACTTCGTAACTTTAAGTTTAGCGATGATATCAGTTTCCGTTTCTCTGACTACTCATGGAGCGAATATCCGCTTACTGCAGATAAATACATGAGCTGGATTGCTCATACAGATAAAAAAGAGCAACTATTCTGCCTTTTCATGAGCCTCGATACTATGGGTTCACTCAATAGTGGCGAATCGGGAATCTTTGATTTCATGAAAGCTCTTCCGCATTTCGCAAAACAGAATAATATATCCTTCTCTACACCTTCTGAAGCGATCAAACGCTACGAAGTTGCTGATTCAATTCACTCACTTCACCCATTCTCGTGGGCGGATGAAGAGCGTGATACTTCAGCATGGTTAGGAAATAAACTTCAGAATGAAGCCTTCGAAAAGCTCTACTCTATCGGAGAACGTGTAAGACTTTGCAGCGACAAGCGAATTCAGCAGGACTGGATGTACCTTCAGAGTTGCGACCACTTCTACTATATGAGTACCAAGCACTTTGCAGACGGTGCTGTTCACAAATATTTCAGCCCGTACGAATCCCCTTATGAGGCGTTCATCAACTATATGAACGTGTTGAGTGATTTTATTGTACGTGTTGAAGCTCAATACCCTTCTTCTATTGATAATGAAGAACTAAACTCTCTATTGCAAACAATTCATAATCAAGCAAAAGAGATCGGCGAACTACAGAATGATATCAAAAAATTGAAATCACGTAAGAAGCCAGCTACTGCAAAATAAATCTAACTGATTTTTCTGGAATCAGATTATAAGACCATTATTAGTTAAAGGACTATCCTCGGAGTGTTTAACTCTTTGGATAGTCTTTTTATTATATATATCTGCCCCGAAACTTTCATCACCGTCTGATTGTTAAACAATAAATTTACCCATCAATTTGTGATGCTATGAAACAGATCATTATTATCGGAGCCGGACCTGGAATCAGTCATGCTGTTGCCGAACGCTTTGGAAAAGAAGGATACCGTGTTGATCTTATCGGACGTAACGAATCAAAATTAGACGAACTACGGGAAGGTCTCGAAAAACAAGGAATAAATTCATGTTATGTGGTGGCTGATGCCGGAAACCACAAAGCTCTGAAGAATGCCATTGATCAACTCG
>JBOFXU010000226.1:0-11486 GCA_051654305.1 Bacteroidales bacterium
TAACGTCCATAAATGATATATAATTTAGTTGTTGTTTCTCTGATTAATATACAAGAGTTCCGATGGCTTCGCCGGAGAGAACTTTGTCGAGATTGCCAATCGTGTCCATATCGAAAACGATGATCGGAAGATTGTTCTCTTTACAAAGAGCAGTGGCAGTAAGGTCCATTACCTTCAGGCCGCGGTTGTACACTTCATCGTAGGTGATTTTATCGAATTTTGTGGCCGTTGGATCTTTTTCTGGGTCAGCCGTGTAGATTCCGTCTACGCGAGTGCCTTTAAGCATTACTTCAGCTTTAATTTCAACTCCTCTTAGAGCAGAAGCTGTATCAGTTGTAAAGAATGGATTCCCCGTGCCGCCTGCAATGATTGCAACTTTGCCTTCTTCTAATGAGGCTACAGCTTTTTGGCTGCTGTAGTGTTCGCCGATAGGGTACATGTTCGTTGCGGTGTAAACAACTGCCGCTGTACCGATGCTTTCCAGAGCCGAGCTCAGCGCTAAACTGTTGATGACAGTGGCAAGCATACCCATTTGGTCGCCCTTTACGCGGTCAAACCCTTTTGCAGCTCCAGAGAGTCCGCGAAAGATGTTTCCTCCACCTATAACAATGCCTACTTGTATGCCTTTGTTCACGATTTCCTGAATTTGTTGCGCATATTCATTCAAACGTACTTCGTCAATTCCGTATTGCTTGTTTCCCATTAGCGATTCACCGCTAAGTTTTAGGAGAATTCTTTTATAATTAGTCATAATATTTTTAAGCTCGCTAAATTATAATTCGTTTGTGCAAATATATTAAAAGAAAATCTTTCTGTGGTCGTATTTGATTCAAAATTTGCGTATTTGTCTTCGCCTTTGAGCGGGTGTGAGGTGTTGTTTCGTTTTTGAATTGCAAGAGAGATAGTGAAAGCCGTCCGTTTTATTGAAAAAAAAATAGGAGTAGATTGGATGTTAAGCAAAACTTTGTATATTTGTCGAGCAATTTCTTTTGATCTATCATTTATAGAGAGTCGCCTTCCGTTTCATATCCAAAAAATTATCATTAGACACTTCTGGATTCACTCCTCAATTATTCAACATATTTTCTTGGGTAAAATTTGAATAGCTCTTGAGTAAATGAACAATTCGTTTGTTTATTGGTTTTTTTAATATGGATTACCTGCGATATTCAGGATTTGGCTCCATTCTCCATAAATCGGGTCAGACAGATTTGCAATTACTACATTCATTTTCCAAATTTAATCGTTTTGCATGTCGTCTATATCAGGCGCAATTCGAAATCAATTCTTTACAATGTAATCATTCTTATGCTTGAACAAATTGCTATTTGTTTGCATACGTTACCTCTCACCGAGGATAGTCGTTTTATTGTCGGTGTAAGTGGCGGAGCAGATTCTGTCGTTTTGTTATATGCGCTCAGACAACTGGGAATAAATTGTCTGGCTGTCCATTGTAACTTCCGGTTGCGTGGTCAAGAGTCGCAACGCGATGAGCAGTTTGTACGAGCGTTTTGTGAGAGTAATTCTGTTGAATTGATTGTTGCTGACTTTGAAACGGAGCGATATGCAACGGAGCATAAGATTTCTATTGAAATGGCGGCTCGTGAACTACGGTACTCTCTTTTTGATACATTGGCGGAGAAACATGGCTGTGACTATATTGCAGTGGCTCATCACCGGGACGATCAGATTGAAACTGTTTTTCTTAATATGCTTCGGGGATGTGGAATGCGAGGGGTGGCTGGTATGAAATTTCAAAATGGAAAAGTGATTCGCCCTTTGCTGTCCGTTTCACGTGGTGAAATCGAAACTTTTGCTTCGGCTCATGCACTGGGTTATATAACAGATAGCTCAAATCTAAAGAGTATTTACAAACGGAATAAAATAAGGCTGGATTTACTGCCTCTGCTTGAGGAGATTTCTCCCGGAGCAAAGGATACGCTTGAGCGGACGATTCAAAACCTCAACGATGCAGAACATTATTACAATGATGCAGTAGCTCATGCTAAACGAAGGGTGGTGAGCGAAGGGGTTTCTTCCTCAGGATGTTTTAAAATCAGCATTGAATTGTTGCTTAAAGAGCATTCGCCTCGCACGATTTTGTTCGAACTTCTTTCTCCTTTAGGATTTAACAGATCATCTGTAGAGACTATATTATCAGCACTTGATGCGATTTCGGGAACACAATTTTTGTCGAAAACACACCGGGTTGTTAAAGACCGGGATCAATTATTCATCGCTCCATTAAATAGAGCCCTTGAAAATGTGTATTTCATATCGAAAGATCAGCGAGCACTGACTGTGCCACTGAAACTCAGAGTGGATATTTCATCGGATGTTACTTCCCCAATTAGTAATGACAAACGTGTAGCTATGCTTGATCTGGATAGGCTGAAATTTCCGCTTGTCTTAAGGCATTGGCAGAGGGGTGATAAAATGGTGCCCCTGGGCATGAAAGGATCTAAAAAAATCAGCGATATTTTTACGAACTTAAAATACGCGATTCCTCAAAAAGAAGAAGCCTGGCTACTCTGTTCGGGCCATGAAATCGTTTGGCTTGTTGGTGAACGAATAAGCGAACGCTTCAAAGTGACAGAGAAGACCACTCATATTTATAAATTGTATATAGAATAAAACAAACATATATGTATAAGATAGAAGACCTAAAAAGCAAATCTCAGGATGAACTCCTGGCCATTGCTAAGGATATGAAAATTAAAAAAACAAGCGGGATGGATCTCGATACCCTTGTTTACAGTATCCTGGATCATCAGGCAGTAGTCTTGGCTGAAAAGTCGGGTGCCGAGAAATCAAAGACATCAGAAAAACCAAAAAAGAGAACGAAAGCTTCAGGGGCAAAAGAGGATGCTACGGAAAAAAGAAAGCCGGCAGCAACTAAAAGCAAACCAAAGGCAAAAGTAGCTCAGGAGGTAAAACCTGAAGCACTTGCTCCGGTGCAAAAGAATAATCCGGTGGTAGCGAATGAGCCAAAGATTGAAGTGATCGAAAAACAGGTAGCGGTAGAGAAAGCTGCAGAGGTTCTTCCTGTAAAAGAGGTAGCAGCTGCAGAGGTTCAACCGGTATCAAAAGATACAGAGGAGAAAGAGATGTCGCCTCAGTTGAAGGGTCGAATCGAAAATCCGATCAAAGAGTTGTTTGGGGAACGTAAGTCCTTCAGAGCTCGTATACAGAAAAAAACGGAATTTAAACAGATTCCTGTTGTTGAAAAACCTGAAGTAAAAGAAGATTTGTCTCCTATTCTTGATGTAGAGGATGATTTTGAATTTCCTGAAATTATGATCGAGGAGACGGTTGAGCATATCTCTGTTGAGCCTATAACTCCTGTCCCTCCTGTTTCTGCTCCAGCTATTAAAATTACGCCCAAAACGAAACTACCTGAGCCATCGAAGTCTCCGGTAGCACATCAGCATCAACAATCCGCAGATTTAATTATTGAAGCTCCTGTTGTACCGGCTCCTGTATCTCAGAATACTTCTCAGGTTCAGGAAAAACCATATGAATTTGATAATTTAATTATTGGTTCGGGGGTTCTTGAAATTATGCAGGATGGTTACGGATTCTTAAGATCATCGGATTATAACTATTTCAGCTCTCCGGATGATGTATATGTTTCTCAGTCGCAGATTCGTCTGTTTGGACTGAAAACAGGTGATGTGGTCGAAGGACCTATTCGTCCACCTAAAGAGAGTGAGAAGTATTTTCCGTTAGTGAAAGTAAATAAGATAAACGGACGTTTACCGGAATTAGTAAGAGATCGTATTCCTTTTGATTACCTTACTCCATTGTTCCCGGATGAGAAGTTTAAACTGTGTAAAGGATACAACGACTCTGTTGCGATGCGTGTAATTGATATGTTCTCTCCTATTGGGAAAGGACAGCGTGGATTGATTGTTGCTCCTCCGAAAACAGGTAAAACGATGTTGTTGAAAGAGATTGCTAATGCGATTGCTCTCAATAATCCAGAGGTTTATCTGATTGTTCTTCTGATTGATGAGCGTCCGGAAGAGGTGACAGATATGGCAAGAAGTGTCAATGGGGAGGTTGTTGCCTCTACTTTTGATGAGCCAGCAGATAAACATGTGAAAGTTGCAAGTATTGTGCTTGAGAAAGCGAAACGCATGGTAGAGTGTGGGCATGATGTGGTTATCCTTCTGGATTCAATTACACGTTTGGCGCGCGCATACAATACGGTAGCTCCTGCGTCCGGAAAAGTTCTCTCGGGAGGGGTAGATGCTAATGCTCTTCACAAACCAAAACGTTTTTTTGGTGCAGCACGTAATATCGAGAACGGTGGTAGTTTGTCGATTATTGCAACAGCGCTTACGGAGACCGGTTCTAAAATGGATGAGGTGATCTTCGAAGAGTTTAAAGGTACGGGTAATATGGAGCTTCAGCTGGATCGCCGTCTGGCAAACAAACGTATTTTCCCTGCTGTGGATATTATGTCGTCAAGTACTCGTCGTGAAGACTTGTTGTTTGACCGTAATATGCTAAACCGTATGTGGATTGTTCGTCGACACTTTGCAGATATGACCTCTATGGAGGCTATGGATACAATTAAGAATCGTATGGAGAGAACAAAAAATAACGATGAACTCTTAGATACAATGCAGGATTAATATATCGGACATATTAGTTTTAAATAAGAAATCTTTCGCAAATCATAGTTTTATACTATTTTTGCGAAAGATTTTTCTTTTTAAGAGAGTTAATAGTGGCGTTTCTGGTCTTTAGCCGGAATTGAAATATGCAGTCGATGAAAAATAACTTTTGTATTGGGATGGTAGCCGCTTTGCTTGCTACTTCGTGTAACCTTTCTCCGCAAGGATTTGAAATTAAAGGGAAGGCATCAGCCGAACTGGAGGGTAAAATGGTGTATCTGTCGGAGTATACTGGAAGAGATTCCTTTGTTCGGGATAGCGCAAGGGTGCAAGAAGGAGCGTTTATGTTTCGTGGAATTCAGGATTCAATAAGTAATTATAAGCTTAGTTTCATTCGTGATAAGGGACAGGTTGATCTTTCAGCAGTGATGGTACTTGAAAATGCATCTTATCGGGTATCTGTAGACTCTGTGATCAGAATTACAGGATCTCCATTGAATAATTCCCTAAGAGCTCTACTCGATACAAATGCTGTTTTGTGTAAGAAATCGATTGTAGCCTCTGCTGAACTGGAGTCCTTAAAAAGAAAAGGGGAGCTTACCCCTGAGATCGAGTCAGCATTAAACGCAATTATTGAGGATGTATATGCTCGTTCGCAACATAATGAAATTGCATTTATTGAACAGAATAAGAATAATGTAGCAGGTGCTTATGTTTTTGCTTCTCATATTCATAATTTTGATGATGATACCAAGAGGCAAATTATTAATAGTGCCGGCCCTGATTTTCTAAGATATCAGCCTATAGAGCTGATGAAGCAGGAGTTGAATAAAAAAAGGGCAGCAGCTGTAGGTGAAATGTTTATTGATGTTACTTTACCGACACCGGATGGCGAGTCTCTGAGGTTGTCTGATGTAGTGGGTAAGCAAAAAATTACGATCGTTCATTTTTGGGCTTCGTGGTGTGCGCCTTGCCGGGCTGAAATGCCAAATATCATAAATAATTATCAGAGATTTAAAGATAAAGGATTAGAAATCGTTGGTGTTTCATTTGATAAACAAGGAGACCGCTGGCGAGAGTATATCCAGGATAACAAGTTGAGTTGGTTGCATATGTCTGATCTCGGGCACTGGCATTCTGAAGCGGGGGTGCTTTATGCAGTAAGCAGTATTCCACATGTAGTGTTGATTAATGAGTGTGGAGAAGTTGTTTCGCGTGGTTTGTTAGGGAATGATCTTACCAATAAATTGGCAGAACTTCTGATCGATTAAAATAAAATTAAAAAGAGGGTGACGAACTAAATATTCGTCACCCTCTTTTTAATTTATAGTTACAGGTAATATTTTACTCTTTCTTGTCTTTGAGGTCGATGCAACCGCCAGACTTTTGTTTTTTATTCTTTAGAATCTCATTTTTCAGATCGCAACCAGTACATCCACCACAAGATGGAGTCTCTCCCTGTTTTCGAGTAATCGCTTTGTAAATGCGGTAACTCACAATCAGGAATGCAATCAGAACAATGCAATAGGTGATAATTGTTTGTAGCATAAGCTTGGATGTGTTATAAAAACAGCGAAGCAAAATGGTAAACTACGAATGATACAACCCATGCGAGGACACTGGTATAGATGATTGTGAAAATACTCCACTTTGTTTCATCTGTTGCTGTACGTATACTTGTGATTGTTGCAATACATGGGAAGTATATTAGAACAAATACAAGGAAGCTCAATGCGATGGCCGGATTGAAATCATTTCCTTTGCCATGAGCTAATGCATGAATGAGTGTATTCCCACCGTTATCTCCGGCATAAAGTACCCCCATGGTACTAACAATAAGTTCTTTTCCTGCAATACCCGTAAGTAGTGCGGAGCTTATTTTCCAGTTGAATCCAAGTGGAGCCAGTACAGGTTCGATGCTTTTACCGATACGCCCAATATATGAATTCTCAGTCATGGCTGTCTCGAATAAATAATCGTTATGTTGTAGCAAGCTGTCTCTTTCGTAAGTTAGTGTTGTAGCTTGGGTAGGTGCCTCTGCAATTTTCTGAGCATACTCAGTGACAATTGTTTCAGTTTGAGTAGCATGTTCCTGTTCCATGATTGGGTTTTTAGGGTAATACCCCAGGAACCAGATCAGAATAGCTGCGATAAGAATGATACCACCCATTTTTTTGAGATACTGGGCCGCTTGTTCCCAAACATCTGAGAGCGTCTTCTTCCACGATGGAAGTCGATAGGGAGTAAGTATGTATTCACATTCAGTATCTTCATCGGTTACAACAAATTTGCGGAAAATGAAGGCTAACAATAAAGCCAGTAAAATGCCAAGTGTGTAAATGCCGAAAATGACAAGCCCAGCGCTCTCTTCAAAAAAAGCAGCGCAGAGAAGCAGATAAACAGGAAGTCTTGCGCTACAGGACATCAGAGGATTGACCAGAACGGTAATGATTCGGCTGTGTTTGTCTTCAATGGTTCTTGTTGACATGATTGCCGGCACATTGCACCCAAAGCCCATAATCAAAGGAATGAATGAATTGCCGGATAAGCCAATTTTATGCATGATCCGGTCCATTAGTTTTGCAGCTCTGATAATATATCCGCTCGACTGGAGTATAGATATAAATAAGAATAATATTGCGATATTTGGCAGAAAGACAATCACGCCTCCTACACCAGCAATAATCCCGTCAATAATCAAGTCTTTAAGAGGCCCTTCGGGCATATAGGTTATGATATAATGGCTAAGCAAATCTATACCATTCTCGATCCACTCCATTGGATAAGCTCCAATAATAAATGTAGCCTGAAAGATCAGGAAGAGAATGAAAAAGAATATTGGATAGCCCCAGAATTTATGTAAAACGATTTTGTCAATCTGTTCCTGAAGTCGAGAATTCTCCATACTTTTTTTGAGCATCAATTTATTGAGTTGCAAAGATGATAAAAAAGTTTCGCTTATGCATCATAAAATAACCATTATTTGTATTGGTTATAAATAAAGAAGCGTTTGAATCTCCCTGTTGATGCATGTTTTTGATTTGAATTAAAAAACATAAAAAGGTTCATTGTTCAATTATTATCTCTCCTGATTATTCGGGTGATATCTTTTATTTCATTAAAAATGAGCAGGGAGTTTGTAGTCTATGAATTTATCATTATCTTTGCGCCGCTTTAGAGTGAGGCAATATAATGTCTAACGTACTAGTAAAAACAACAGATTATTAACATGGCAGATTTAAAAAACATTGCTCCAGTAGAAAATTTCGACTGGGATGCGTATGAGCAAGGCGAAGGCTTCTCATCATTTTCTCGTGAGGATTTAGAAAAAACTTACGATCAGTCTTTGAATACAATCAAAGATAAAGATGTAACAGAAGGTGTTGTTATCTCTTTGAACAAAAGAGAGGTAGTAGTAAACATTGGTTACAAATCAGACGGTATCATCTCAATGAACGAATTCCGTTACAATCCTGACCTAAAAGTTGGTGACACTGTAGAGGTTTACATTGAGAATCAAGAAGACAAAAAAGGTCAACTTGTTCTTTCACACAAAAAAGCTCGTGCAACTCGTTCTTGGGATCGTGTTAACGAAGCTCTTGAGAAAGACGAAGTTATCAAAGGTTACATCAAATGTCGTACTAAAGGCGGTATGATCGTTGACGTATTTGGAATCGAGGCGTTCTTGCCAGGTTCTCAAATCGATGTTAAACCTATCCGTGACTACGATGTATTCGTAGGTAAAACTATGGAATTCAAAGTTGTTAAAATCAACCAGGAATTCAAAAACGTTGTTGTTTCTCACAAAGCTCTTATCGAAGCTGAACTTGAGCAACAGAAAAAAGAAATTATCTCTAAACTTGAAAAAGGTCAGGTTCTTGAAGGAACTGTTAAAAATATCACTTCATACGGGGTGTTCATCGACCTTGGTGGCGTAGATGGTTTGATCCACATCACAGATCTATCTTGGGGTCGTGTATCTCATCCAGAAGAGGTTGTTAAATTAGACGAGAAATTGAACGTTGTTATCCTTGATTTCGATGATGACAAAAAACGTATCGCTCTTGGTCTTAAACAACTTACTCCTCATCCATGGGATGCTCTTAGCGAAGGTTTGAAAGTTGGTGACAAAGTTAAAGGTAAAGTTGTAGTTATGGCTGACTATGGTGCGTTCATCGAAATCGCTCCAGGTGTAGAAGGTCTAATTCACGTATCTGAAATGTCATGGTCTCAACACCTACGTAGCGCTCAAGACTTCATGAAAGTGGGTGACGAAGTTGAAGCAGTAGTTTTGACTTTGGATCGCGAAGAGCGTAAAATGTCTCTTGGTATCAAACAATTGAAACAAGATCCATGGGAAAACATCGAAGAAAAATATGCAGTTGGTTCTAAGCACACAGCGAAAGTACGCAACTTCACTAACTTCGGTGTATTTGTTGAAATCGAAGAAGGAGTTGATGGTTTGATCCACATCTCTGATCTTTCTTGGACTAAAAAAATCAAACATCCATCTGAGTTTACTCAAATCGGAGCTGATATCGATGTTCAGGTTCTTGAAATCGACAAAGATAACCGTCGTCTAAGCCTTGGTCACAAACAACTTGAAGAAAACCCATGGGATGTATTCGAAACAGTATTTACTGTTGATTCAATCCACGAAGGTACTATCATCGAAATGTTAGACAAAGGTGCTGTTGTTGCTCTTCCTTACGGTGTTGAAGGTTTCGCTACTCCGAAACACCTTGTAAAAGAAGACGGTGCTCAAGCTCAGGTTGAAGAAAAACTTGACTTCAAAGTAATCGAATTCAACAAAGACGCAAAACGTATCATCGTTTCTCACAGCCGTATCCACGAAGATGCAACAAGATCTGAGAAAAACGAAGAGAAAAAAGCTGCTCGTAAAGCTGCTCCTAAAAAAGAAGCTTCTGTAGCTCAACCAGCTATGGAGAAAACTACTTTAGGTGACATCGAAGAGCTTGCTGCTTTGAAAGATAAATTGGCTGGTAAATAATTTACCATCTAAATAGATCCTATTTAAAAGGCTACCCAAAAGGGTAGCCTTTTTTTGTTGTATGTTCTATTCTCTTCTTCTTAGCTTGTTGTTGTTGGAGGGAATAGGCTGATTTTCTTTCTAATGAAGGTTCATAGCTGATTCTTTCTACACTTTTAGTTTATTGATAGGGCTTAATAGATAGCTTTTTGTATTGAATAAGATTAGAGTTTTATTGCTGAGATACTCATAACTTTTATTGCTCTCTATTTTTCAGAACATCAATAGGTGCAAAAAAACAGGCGTACGACTCGGTGAAGTCGCACGCCTGCTATCAATGAAAAAGATGAGAGAAAATTCTTTTATTTAATTCGTTTGTAACCGTAAACAGCATTGTCGCCCAGTTCCTCTTCGATTCTTAATAATTGGTTGTATTTCGCCATACGGTCAGAACGGCTTAGTGATCCTGTTTTGATCTGACCAGAGTTCGTTGCCACGGCAATGTCTGCAATTGTTGCATCTTCAGTTTCACCTGAACGGTGCGAAGTAACGGAAGTATATCCGTGTCTGTGTGCCATTTCAATTGCATTCAATGTTTCTGTAAGAGTACCAATTTGATTTACTTTAATCAGAATTGAGTTAGCACATCCAGATTCAATACCTTGTTTTAAGAATTCTACGTTAGTAACAAATAAGTCATCACCGACTAATTGGCATCTATCGCCAATCCTATCAGTCAACATCTTCCAACCTGTCCAGTCGCCTTCATGCATACCATCTTCGATAGAGTCAATTGGATACTTGTTTATAAGAGATTCTAGAAAATCCACTTGTTGTTCAGGGCTACGCTTAGCACCTTTATCTCCTTCGAATTTTGAGTAGTCATAGACACCTTCGCTAAAAAATTCGGAAGCTGCACAATCGAGAGCGATAGTGACATCCTTACCAGGTTCGTACCCAGCCTTCTTGATCGCTTCGAGAATCGATTCAAGGGCATCTTCAGTGCCATCAAGTACAGGAGCAAAACCACCTTCATCACCTACAGCAGTGCTTAGTCCTCTGTCATGGAGAACTTTTTTAAGTGAATGAAAAACCTCGGCACCCATGCGTAAACCTTCTTTAAAAGATTTTGCGCCGATTGGTCTGATCATAAATTCCTGAAAAGCAATTGGTGCATCGGAGTGTGAACCGCCATTAATGATATTCATCATAGGTACTGGCAATACGTATGTATTAGTTCCACCGATGTAACGATACAAAGGCATATCAAGATAATTTGCGGCTGCTTTCACAACTGCTAAAGAAACTCCTAAAAGAGCATTTGCGCCAAGATTTGATTTTGTTTTAGTGCCATCCAGACGAAGAAGTTCGTTGTCGATAGCCAATTGATCTAAAGCGTTTTTGCCAATTAAAGCAGGAGCGATTATTTTATTAATGTTGTCAACAGCTTTTGTTACCCCTTTACCCAGGTATCTGTTTTTATCACCATCTCTAAGTTCGATAGCTTCATTTTCACCGGTAGAGGCTCCTGAAGGTACCGATGCACGACCCATTACTCCTGATTCAAGAATAATATCTACTTCGATTGTCGGATTACCACGAGAGTCCAGAATCTCTCTACCTTTGATTGCAGCAATTTTCATAGTTTAATTTATCTAATAGTTAAAAAGGACATTATTTAAATCACTACTATAACAACTCTGTTTCTCTTTTAGTTTAGACGATGGACTCTTAAAAAATCTAATTGTGATGAATCATTACTGTTTTTCGCTTTTAGATAGTTCATTCGTTTCTCGAGTGTGCAATCTTGCATTTGCAATTAATTGTTCTGCATGTGCCCGAGAATAGTCATAAATTTTTGTAGCTGCTTTCTC
>JBOFXU010000227.1:0-12646 GCA_051654305.1 Bacteroidales bacterium
AACTGATTAAAAGGATACATTCAGACCGAAGGCAACAGATTTAGCTCCTAAAGCTCCCAACCCACGACCAGATGATGCTTCAGGATCAAAGTCTCTCATCTTTTTGTCGGCACGGATGGTGAACAGATTCTCTGCTGTCAGGAACATTTTTAATGCTGAAAGCGGAGTTTTGCTGATCAGATTTTTAGGGAACTGATACCCAAGAGACATCGTCTTGAAACGGAAATAATCTGCGTCAAACAACTGGAAATCACTGAAGTTCTGATTGTAGTTGTCGTAACTGTGTCCTCCGTAGATTCTCGGGTAAGGAGCGTTCGGATTTGGATTATTCGGGCTCCATCTGTCCAAGTGGAACGCACGAGGATTAGAATTCAGGAAGAAAGCCCAAACCTGCTCAGATTCGAATGCTGCTTTTGTTCCTGATACCCCTTGTCCAAACATTGAGAATTCAAAGTTTTTGTACATTACGCTGATGTTCAAACCATACGTGAAATCCGGTACATCTTTACCAAGGATAGTACGATCTTCTGGTGTGATGTTACTTTTGAATGGTACCCCTTTTCTTTGAGGTACGTATTTGATATCTCCGGCATTCGGAACTCGACCCAGGATGTAGTATTCGCCTCTGTCGATTTCTTCCTGAGTGTACAAACCGTCTGTTTTGTATCCGTAGAATGAACCGATAGATTCTCCTTCTTTCAGAATGTAGTTGATTTTATCTCCTCCACCGCGGATGTCATTGTCTGCACTTCCAAGATCGGTGATGATATTTTTATTCCAGGCAAAGTTTGCACCTACGGTATAGTTCACAGCACCAATGGTATTGCGGTGAGTTACTGCAAATTCAAGACCATTGTTTTTTACTTTACCGATGTTCTGAGCCGGACTTGTTGAAATCCCCGTTTCCTTAGGTACGTTGTATGCCAGAAGAATGTCACTTGTGTTTTTGATGTAATAATCAGCTACAAAGTTCCATTTTCCGTTCAGAATGTCGAAATCAATACCAAAGTCGGTAATGGCAACTTTCTCCCAGCCTAAAGTTGAGTTTGCCGGTTTTGTTTCCATAATACCGATCACCGGAGTGTCTTCGAAGTTGTAGTGCTGATTGTTTCTGTAGTTCTGGAAATAATCGTAGTAGCCTACATTGTTGATATTCCCCAGTTTACCCCATGATGCACGCACTTTCAGATTGTCAATCCAAGCGATGTTTTTCAGGAATTCCTCCTGGTTGATTCTCCATCCAGCTGAAAATGAAGGGAAGATACCCCAACGGTTGTCACGGTGGAAGCTCGAAGATCCATCGGTACGAACATTTGCTTCTAACAAATATTTATCCATTAGTGAATAGTTCAGACGAGCAAAGTATGAACCGATTTTATTTTCTGACATCCCGCCTGAATTTGTCATTTCGGCACTTGATCCGGCATTCATATCCGGCAGACCATCTGTCGGGAAGTTCTTACGGCTGCTTGCCTGACCTTCATATTTGTAATGTTCGTAAGATGTACCAATTAAGGCCGAGATATCATTCTTCGCGTTTTTCCAGTCGTATTTTGCAGTAGCCATATACAACATACGGTTTGAACTTTGCCAGTTCATATCCATACGGTTTGTGTAAACCCCGGTTCCCGGAATCGGTTTATTTGAGATAAAATCAATCGCATCATCAAATAATCCAGTGTATGATTTTGATTTATACTCGTACCCTTTGAATACCCCCTGACCTGAAATCGTCAGACCTTTTACGGGTTTGAAGTCAAATCCTAAATCAATCATTGTGTTATCCGCTTTGGAGTTTGACCAGTCATTTTTCTCCAGCGCACGTAGCGGGTTCCCGTTAATGAATGTTTGCGTAGCTTGTGTCCCACCGGCAATTGTACCGAACAGACCATTGGAATGCTTTGCAACCATGGTTGAAGGAGTTAGCAAGAAGTTCATCAATGACGGTGCACCACGATCGCGATCACTTGTGTTACGGATATATTTTACACCCGTTTTCAATGTAATCCAGTCTGTAAGATCAGCCGAAGCATTTACGTTGAAGTTGTATCGGTCACTGTGTTGTCCCGGAAAGTATTTGTCGTCAAACAAATATCCCAGTCCCGAGAAAAAGCGAATCTTTTCAGATCCACCGCTGAAATTCATCGAGTGTTGCGTAGTGATTGCATTTTTCTTCAGTACAAGATCAGCCCAGTCTGTATTCGGGTACATATCCGGATTTGATCCGTTTTTGAACATTTCGATCTGCTCATTTGAATACGCCTGGTTCCATCCTTTTGATGCATCACGGTTGTAGAATGCTTCATTCAATAATTCCGCATATTCCCATGAGTTTACCATATCCGGCAGGTAGGTAGGGTTCTTTACTCCCACATATCCGTTATATGTAATATTGAGTTTGTCCTTTTTTCCATTTTTAGTCGTTACCAATACTACTCCATAAGCAGCACGTGATCCGTAGATTGCACTTGAAGCTGCATCTTTCAGGAATGAGATTGACTCGATACTGTTTGGATCGAGGTTCGAGAAGAATGTTGCATCAGCGATTGCACCATCAATAACGTAAAGAGGTTCTGAAGACCCTAAGTTACCACGACCACGGAAGTTGATGGAAGGAGTCTGACCCGGACGTGAGATAATAGTTACCCCGGGAACAGTTCCCTGTACTGCTGAAAGAACGTTTGTCTGTACACGGTCTTTGATATCGTCCGAGGAGATTGCAGCAACAGATCCTGTCAGGTTTACTTTTTTCTGAGTACCGTAACCTACAACAACAACTTCTTCCAGTGCCTGAGAATCATCTTTCAGGGTGATTTTCATTGGAGCGTTTGCATTTGCAGCAACCAACATAGGTTCATACCCGATATAAGTCACCTTGATGTTTCCTCCCTCGGGAGCATTCAGGGTAAAGTTTCCGTCAAAATCAGTGATTGTACCATCAGTAGTACCTTCTACTACGACGTTAGCTCCGATCACCGGTTCTCCTGTATTGTCGATGATTGTTCCGGTAATACGTTTTGTTGCTCCGCCTTTCTTCGGGCTAATAGAGATATTATTCCCATTGACTGAGAAGGAAAGATTTTTTGCAGATAAGATGCTGGTCAGCACATCTTTTACAGTGATGTTCTCTTCATTATATGAGATGTCGCTTTGCGCGGGCAAAACAGCATCGCGATACGAAAAGCGATAGTTGGTTTGCTTCTCAATCAGAGATAATACATTTTTTAGGCTCGTTTTATCTACATTTAGGCTTACTTTTTGCGATTGCGCAAAACCCGATAGCGGGAAAGCCAGCAACATAAAGAATAAGAGTTTAAATAATACGATTCCTTTCGTATCGGAATTTGATTTAAACTTCATGCGATTAGTGTTTTAGGTTTGTAATTTGTGATTGAATTATATTGTAACTATTTACTTGCTGTTGACCAGGGTGGTGTGTACCCAAGGAGTCTTTGTTGTGATTATTCATTAAACTTTATGGTTAAATTGTCATTGTTCATTTGAAATTGAAAATTATAGTGGTATTGCAATGCTTCGAGCATTTCTGTCATATTTTCATTCTCGAAAGTTCCGCTGAAGCGGTCTTGCAGGTCGATTGCTCCGGAATGGTTCAATGTATAGCCGTAATACCGGCATAATTCCTGAAGCACATCATTCAGAGGTGTAGATCTGAAAATAAATTTCCCGCTTAGCCATGAAATATCCTCCTCTGCTTTGGTATTCTCGACCATCAATTGTTTCTCTTGTCTGTGGAGGATCGCTTTCTGATCTGGTTCCAGCAGTCGTTCCGGAAAAGAATTATCGGTGCTATATAAAGAGACAGAACCCTCCATCAGAGAGGTCTCTACGACCGGACTGTTTTCGTAAGCCACTACATTAAAGGTCGTTCCGTGTACACGAATATGGATGTCGGGAGTCTGAACAATAAATGGTTTTTTCTTGTTTTTTTCGACCTTAAAATATCCTTCCCCACTAAGTATTAATTCTCTTTTTATCTTACCAAAGTCAGAAGGATAACTCAGCGATGAGCCTGCATTGAGCTTCACTGTACTTCCATCCGGTAGCTTCACTGTTGCTCTTTCGCCTCTTCCTGCAATCACTTCCAGGTAGTTTATACCTGAAGTTTCTGTTATTGGTTTGTTGTTTATTGCTTTATAAGTGAATGTTCCAGCTAAAATAAGCAGGCCGGCAGCAGCTATGTTTCTCAGAAGGCTGAAATAAGAGGTAATATTCTTTTTCCCCTTTTGCCGGATAAGTTGATCGATCTTCTCGAAAGATTGCGCTCTCTTCTTCCCGGAGTATTCGTATTGAAGCCAAATCTCCTCCAGAATAGATTGTATGGACTGATCGGGGAGTGTGGGTATGATTTCGCTTAGTTGCTTCCATTCCTCCTTGGAGATCGTGCCATTTGCATATTTTTCAAATAAGATATATATCGGATCCTTCATGTGTACTATTTAACTGGTATTTTAGAAGTATTACGATATTTGTGTCTCCTTTTACCAGGAGAAATATGAATTTAACTTATATTAAACATGAGAAGGGTGAAATAGATGATCGCCAACTCTTCTCGGATGATTTGTAATGATGAGTATAAATGATTGTACACGGAGCGTTCTGTGATATCAAGTTTGGTTGAGATTTCTTTAATAGAGGCTCCGGTTTCCTTGCTAAGCTCAAAAATTTCTTTCTGTCGTGGCGTCAATTTTTCCTTTGCATTCTGGAGATTTTTCAGGAAATCTTCAAAGTCGAGTTCCTGATCTACATTGTTGTGGCTCATTGCGAGGTTTTCGCAATGTACCATATAGTCTTCGAAAAGAGGATTTTTGGCCGTTCTTCTGATTTCGTCTACTAATAAATTCTGAGCAATCCGAAATATATAAGCTTTAAATGATAGAGTTTCGTCAATGGAACGATGGTGTGACCACACCTTTAGGAATGTTTCTTGAGTGATGTCTTCAGCAATTTCTTCTGATCGGCATAGCTTAAAGATGAAACCTTTCAGATGGTCTGCATGTGTTTCATACAGAATCCGGAAAGCTCCATAATCCCCCCTTTTTAAGCCAATAATCAACTCAACTCCGTTTGTCATCATTACTGAAAATGTCGATATATTTGCGAATATATGAAAATCTTTATCAATAATAGATTTATGTTAAATAATTAGTTGTATTAAATATTAATTAATATATATGCTGACGTGTGAGAGGTAGGGCATTTAAGACGAGTGAGGAGCTCTTTGGGATAGATTCAGACCGATTTATCTGCTTTGTAATCATTGGTTTTAGCTAATATTCAATAAATTACACCCCTTGATATCCTATAATCGCGAATGGAATGTATATCTTTGCAGTCTCAATCAAAAGTAAACGAAATGAGATCAAAAGATTTAAAGGCAGCTAAGGCTGCAAAAGTATTGGTGATCGGCGAAGATTCGAACCTATACTGGTCAGAAACCGTAGCTCCGGTAGTGATGTTTGCTGATTACTATTTCCGTGAATTTCCGGAAGATCACGGTGAGCGCAGCCGTAACGTAGAAGCCCGTAATTTATTTGACTATATTACATACCTTACAGGAAGTCAGTTCGAGAACGAAGAATATTATTTTACGAATCTTTGTAACGACCTTGTTGCTGCACCTCCAAGAGGAAAACGTGTACTGATCCCTACAGAAAAAGCTGTACGTGGATTGGCCCATATCGAATGGGTGCTGGAACAAAATCCGACTATTGAATACGTAGTTGCTATGTCGATGCAGACCAATTACTGGTTGCAGAAACTTGGTTTCTATCCAGAAGACGAGACTTTTACTTACGGTGCTCAGCCTCGTCAGGTTGGACTAAACTCGGAGGATCCTTTCTATCAGCCTGTTGATGGAAAAGCTTTCCGTCCTGTTTGTGGTCGCATCTTTAATGTAAACAAACAAGAAGGAATGAAGCTGATCGCTGCTCTGCCTGCAAAAGATTTCCCGTTGAACGACAAAAACCGCGAGATCTACGGTGAGGCTTATGCAGAGCTTCGTGCTGTAATGCTAAAAAAATAAAGAATATCGGTTAAGCTTGATTGATATTTGAATTAGAAGAAAGGGGAAATCAGATTCATTCTGTTTTCCCCTTTCTGTTTGCTATTTAATTAAATCCTTCAATGTAGATTTGAGCATTATTCACTAAGAATGGTTCGTGGTCACTTGGCTGCTCCCAGCCCTGAGCATACCAGCCATTTGATGAGCCTCCCCATCCCCAATTACAATGAAATAATGGCCATGGGTTACCCTTTGAATAGGGTTGACTTGGGTTTCCAGTAAGATACATATTGCCTCTAACACCGTCGTAAATCCATGCATGTCCTAATCCACTTCTTGTAAAACCTGTTGCTATTACAACACCATAAAGGGCAATACTATTTATACAGGCATTAATTTTAATGTTTCCATCATACTTATAAGTTCTTATGCGTAAATTCCGAAGGTAATTATTTATATTATTTAAGTTAGATGAACTTGCAGAGCAACCAAAGGACGTATTTATTCCATTAGCTACTGTATTACAAAATAAAGATACCATTTGTGAATTTGCTGAGGTATCGTAAGATGCTAGCTTGGATATGCTTGCAACAGTAGGATAATCGACTCCTGATATTTTAACAGGAGGATTCAATACTGCAATAGTTTGTGCTGTAGCAATAGCACCACAGCCCACTAGTGTGTGAGAACAACCAGAGGACGAGGGACAATTGTTATTGTAAGGAGCTCCTTGTGACCATTCAGGAATACTTCTTGGGCCAATAGACAAATACGTCTGACTAGCTTTTGTCGTAGTTTTTGGTAATTCGTAATAATTGCATAACTCTTCTTTATAAAGATAAGGAAGTGACCTGAGCGTATTTGCTAATCCTATATTATATAATGTATCATTTAAGTCTCCATATTCAGTATAAGCAAATACCTTAGATACACGACTATCCCCAGATGCAATAACAAATCCATTTTGATCTTTAGTGTTTTTTATTTTAAAAGTATAAATATTTAAAGAATCATAGCTTAATACAGGTGAGTTAGAACGCGTCTCTGTGATTTTAAATTTATAAGTCTTTTTAGAAGATTCAATTATTTCAATTTTGTTTTGCGACTTAGAAGATGAGTTTTTGTTAAAGTCTAATACATTCTGAACGGCACTTTGATACTCCAAGTTAGATTTACCTTTGTCCGAGTTTTGAACGATATTCTCGTTCACATCACTTGTACAACTAATTACTACCGTTGAGATTAGTAAGAAGAATAATTGTCTTGTTAATTTCATAGAAATAAATATTTAGTTAATAAAATAATTTAATCTTGCGTGACTTTTAGTTCTGCACCAAATAGCATTATACCTTCGCAAAAAATATTGATTGCTCTTTTTTGACCAGTCTGATTTTTGGTAAGGTGAATAATAATCTTATTACCATCTTTATTGATCGTAAACCAATCTCCTTTTATATTATTGTCGTAATACTTTATCATTCCATCATACTTAAGTTGATTTTCGACCTGAACGGTGTCACCATTTTCGATAACTTTGTATGAAATAACATTCCATCGATCAAAGTTTAACGCTGTCTCTAAGGTGTTTTCGGCAGCAGAGCATTCTAATACAGGGTTTGTAAAAGAAAGCTGTTCGAATTTGTCATTAAGTTCATCTGTTTGCTTACATGAAGATAATAGAAGCAACACAGCAATTGCTGAGCCTTGAATTATTTTTTTCATAATAAAAGAATTAATGTGTTTTATTTATAATAAATATTTAGTAGATAAGTTCATGTTTATGAGAGATATAATTCAGTATGCTATATTTTTACCGAAGCATAAAGTGAGTCCTGAAACGTAAGCACGTGATTGATCGATTGTCTAGCCTCTTCGTTTATTTCAGAAATTCTTTTTCCATTGCATAGCGGATCGATATAACGCCTTTTTACTTCGAGGCTGATCGAATAACAGTCCGGTAGAGCATGTTGAGAACGTGTGATCTCAGTCATATTGCGGAATGTACGGTAAGGCGTACAGAATTTTTCGGTTGTGATCTGATCAAATATTTTCATAATCTCCGCTTCACTTTTGGTGTGGATCTCTGCTTCGCTGAGGTGATTTTCCCGTATGGCTATTTCTGCCAGATGAGCCAGAAGAGATAAAGCCAGTTTATTTTCGTTCCGGATCATAATCAATCCGGTCTGACAGCATTTATTACAATACTCCACTGCCAGAGATTCAGTGCGGAATCCCAACTCATCAATTCCATCCTCGTTCTTCATAATCTCCAGATCGTTATAGCAAGCAGCAATCCGGTCCAGAGTCCAGATGTCGCGCATGATCATTCCTGTTGTAAACATGTATTCCAGTCTGTCTGATGCTAGTCGGGGCAAATCGTTATCGGCAATCGGGAAGATATGATAGTCTGACACTTCTTCGGGAAGGATTCCGTCGGCAAGCAAAAGCTGTCGTAAATCCACATCCTGCTCAACCATTCTTTTATTTTCATCTTCTGTTGACTCCTGGGTAAGCGCATCGCCGTTCCGGAAATCCATAACATGACTGAATGCCGGTGTGGATACATCATGAAGGAGAGCTGCCAGCGTTTGCTTTTTATCTTTCGTAAAGTTCCATACAATAAGAGCCGCACCAATACTATGATCTAAGCGGGAATAAAAGAATTTATTCTGATATAAAGCGGTCCAGTCTGTTCCGCAGAATAATCCGATTCCGGACAGCCGTTTCAGCAGTGGCAGCTCAAGATACGGACGAATAAACTCCGGATAATCAGGTGAAAGAGTATGGAAATAGGATTGTATGGTTTGGTTTCTGTCCATAATAGTGCGATTAAATTTGCTCAAATGTGCCCGAAGATACACTATTTATTCAATTCCTGAACTCTGGTTCTGAAACTTTCCATACGTAGCAATCTACCGCAGGATACGTATAAATAGTTCTGATTATAGGTAAGATTAATCTGATCTGCAAGGGAGATTAATTTATTTTGAAAGGATGATTAATTTGTCCCCTGTACAGCTCCTTGTAAGGAGATGTACATATCCTTTTTGGGTGCTGTACAGATCCTTCGAAGGAGCTGTACAGCACCTTAATTATTCATACGTTCGAAAAGAATTATTCATACGTCCGGAAATAGTTAATCCAGCGTATAAAAGGAAATGATCAAGCCTTTGTTTCGTCACGTTCTTATTATTCCTATTTTTGCAGAAGAGCGTTTCTAATTGATATACACAGACACAATTCAATAAAATACAATATGTTACTTCTAAATACTTTAATTGCTGCATCAACCGTTGCTCCGCAACCCGTTCAGGAGACTAAACAACCCAATGTAGTTGTTTTTCTGATTGATGATATGGGGGTGATGGACACGTCCTTACCTTTTCTTGTTGACGGAAAAGGAACACCGGTAAAGTATCCGTTGAACGAATGGTACCGGACACCAAATATGGAGCGAATGGCTCAGAACGGGGTCCGTTTTTCTACGTTCTATGCACAAAGCGTGAGTTCGCCATCAAGAGCATCTTTGCTAACAGGAAAAAATTCGGCACGCCATCATACAACGACATGGATTAATCCGACGACAAACAATCGCACCAAGTATGGACCAATGGACTGGAATTGGGAGGGTATACGTCCCGAAACTCAGACGCTGCCAAAAGTATTGAAAGAAGCCGGCTACCGTACTATTCATATCGGTAAAGCCCACTTCGGACCCAAAGGCAGTTTTGCTGAAGATCCGCGGAATATCGGCTTCGATGTGAATATCGGAGGTTGTGGAATTGGACAGCCCGGAAGCTATTACGGCGAGGATGGCTACGGGAATATCAAGGGATCAAAAGTGCATGCGGTTCCGGGGTTAGAAAAGTACCACGGGACGGATACTTTCCTTACTGAGGCATTGACACTCGAAGCGAATGCCGAGATTTCGAAAGCTGTTCAGGCAAAAGAACCATTCTTTTTATACATGGCACATTATGCGGTTCATAGTCCTTTTCAGGCGGATAAACGATTTATAGATAACTATACAAGTTCAGATAAGAGCAAGCAGGCTAAAGCTTATGCCAGCCTGATCGAAGGAATGGATAAATCTTTGGGTGATCTGATGGATCATCTGGAGAAAGAAGGTGTAGCGGATAATACGCTGATTATTTTCTTAGGTGATAATGGGGGAGATGCTCCGCTTGGAGAGGTGAACGGTCATTTCTCTTCAGCTCCGTTGCGCGGAAAGAAGGGGTCGGTTTATGAAGGAGGAACGCGCGTTCCGTTTATTGCTTCATGGGCAAAACCGGACAATAGCAATCCTGTGCAAAAGAAATATCCGGTAGCTCAGGGCGAAGTTCAGACTCAGCCGGCTACAGTGATGGACATATATCCGACAATATTAAATATTGCAGGGGTAAAATTGTCCGGAGATGAGGTGATCGATGGGACAGTGCTAAGTGCACAACTTAAAGGTAAAACAGATAAGAAGCGAAGTGGCAACGTGTTGATGCATTTTCCTCATGGAGAGCACCGCGGAAACTATTTCACAACTTACCGAAGCGGAGATTGGAAACTGATTTACCACTACAATCCGGAGAATCCTTCGGCTCCTTCATCCGAACTTTATAATCTGAAATCAGATCCGTTTGAGAATAACGATTTGAGCAAGAAGGAGACCAAAAGGGTACATCTGCTTGTGAAAGCGATGATGTCTCAGTTAAAAGCCGAAGGTGCTCAATACCCGATTGATGAAAACGGGAAGGATATCTATCCGATCATTTAATAATTTTGAAATTATTATTTATTTCTAAGAACGAAAACAATATTCTTCGCCCCTCTTTTTGGTTAACTATAATTATATAAAAATGTTATATGTATATAATTATATGTTTATATTTTGCGCCGTATTATTCCGTATTATATTTTTGCATAGAAATTTTAATATAATACATTATGAGAAATTTATCGTCTTTTTTGTTTTTTTGTTTGATCTTATTGTCTCAATCATGCGCCAATGATAATAGTGCAGTAAGTGAAATGGAATTGAAAGTAAGTGAGAGTAAAGTGTTGGAATTTAACTCTTATAGCGATTTGTTTAAAAGAATGGATATCCCAAAGATGGGGCAGATAGGCAGTTCTACAAGATCTCTGCGAGTTAATAATTCTATTATTGAGAATTTTCTTTTAGAAACTCCAATTGGGAATGTATATGCAGAAAGCTCGAATCTTGAGTTTGAAATTGATGGAAAAATTTTTAAACTAGGAACTTCGGGATATTCCGAGTATATAATATCTAAGGATAAGTACTTATTGGCTTTAGAATTAATTAATAATGAGGCGAATATTATTGAGAATCTTGAAAGTTACCCTGAAATAGATGATAATAACTATTTAATAGCAGAAGGAGTTGTATTGGTATATACTGGTGCTCCTTTATATGAAAAGTCTCAACCAAGTATTGATAGTAAAGCTTTAGTAAATAATTATGCAGTGACTTGTGGCCCATGGAGAAGTTCTTCATATTTTTATATTGCTTATGGTTGTGAAATGTGGTCAAAGAATAATGGAAATAAATTTCCAACAGATACTCAAATGGAATGGATAGGTGTCTCTATCTTGCGTAGACATAAAAGTGATCCTGTAGGTACTGGTATGTTTATTGGAATTCCGAATTCTCTTAAACCTGATTATGGTGACTATGACAAGAAAACATTCGATGATTTAAAAGGTGTGAATGTTAGTAAATATAGATATACTGGTAATTCCGGTATTGTGTATGCTCGTGCTATGTGTGAAGGTGAATGGGTAATAAATAGTTATAATGTATGGATGTAAAGTGTAAATTATTTTTTCTTCTTCTAAGTATCTCTTTTCAAAGTGTGATATCTCAAAACGGATTAAATGTTGGTTTTTTATATCGTCCACGACACGATGCTACTTTTAGTCGTCAGAGTGGAAATGTTGATGTCGAGTATACCGCGAAGCGTGAGGATGTTGGTTTAGTTGTTGGCTATGATGTCTGGGAGGGGCTTAATATGGCTACTTCATTAGGTGTTTCTTTTTATAATATTGGAACTAATTTATATGTTCTTCCTGATTTAAGCCGATCTACACATCAAGGATTGTCGAATGTTGATCTTTTTGTTTCACAAGATATTCGTTATGATTTAGTACGTATTGCAAAGAGGTCGAAAATCGTAAATTTGAATATTGGTCCTGCAGTAAATCTGACTTATTATCAAAATCTCAATAAGCGGAAGCAACTTAAAGGATTTTCTGATTTAAATGACCAATCTGCAAATGACTTTATTATCAGAGAGAAACTACCTGTATCGAATACTTCATTTAATTCTCATTCTGGTTATTTGTCAGCAAGCGGAGGTCTCTATTTAAATTTGATTTTTTTTAATAGAGTCGGGCTTGATTACTCTATAGGTTATTCGGCTAACTTGATAGGAAATACTGATATCAATGTTAAATATCGCTTTGATACAGGATCAACTCAACAAGCTGAAAAGTTTACAACAAAAGAGAAAGGGATTATTCAATCTTTCTCAATTAGATATTATTTCAAATAAAAATAAATGAAGGGTGTCTCATTTTAATAAGGCACCCTTTCTTATTTCTGTTATTCCGATA
>JBOFXU010000228.1:0-7481 GCA_051654305.1 Bacteroidales bacterium
AAATCGCAACCGGAGAAATCGGGTATTATTTACTGTTTAAGTCGTAAGAGAGTTGAAGAACTGGCAGAAGTACTCCAGGCGAATGGCGTTCGTGCACTTGCCTATCATGCAGGTATGGACTCTCATCAGCGCAGCGCCAACCAAGACGCTTTTCTGATGGAAAAAGTCCAGGTAATTGTTGCTACGATTGCTTTTGGCATGGGGATCGATAAACCGGATGTGCGTTTCGTAATACATTACGATGTACCGAAAAGCCTTGAGGGATATTATCAGGAAACAGGGCGTTCAGGGCGCGATGGTGGAGAAGGACAATGTATTGCATTCTATTCGCCAAAAGACCTGCAGAAGCTGGAGAAATTCATGCAAGGTAAGCCTGTAGCCGAACAAGAAATAGGTCGTCAGCTACTTGTAGAGACGGCTGCCTATTGCGACACGTCGTTCTGCCGTCGAAGAACAATCTTACACTATTTTGGTGAGGAATATAAAGAAGATAATTGTGGTAACTGTGACAACTGTATGCATCCTAAAAAACAAGTAGAAGCGCAAGATTTATTGATTACGGCTATTGAAGCTATTCTCGCGTTGAAAGAGAAATTTAAAGCTGAATATGTAATCAATGTTTTGGTCGGAAAAGAGACCTCTGAAATAGACTCTTACAATCACCAGGACCTCGAAGTATTTGCTTCTGGAAATGATGAAGATGAAAAGACTTGGAACGATGTAATTCGCCAAGCTTTATTGGAGGGTTATATGGATAAGGATATTGAAAACTACGGTATCCTGAAAGTAACTGATTCAGGAAAAAAATTCCTGAAGAAGCCTGTATCTTTCCTGATTATTAAAGAAGACGATGAAGAAGAGGACGAGGTGGAAGCTCCAATCAAAGGTGGTGGAGCTTGTGCTGTTGACCCTGCTTTGTATGGCATGTTGAAGGACCTTCGTAAGAAGATCGCTAAGAAACTTGATCTTCCTCCATATGTGATTTTCCAGGATCCGTCGCTTGAAGCCATGTCGACGATTTATCCGATCACAATGGATGAGCTACAGAACATTCCGGGCGTTGGTGCCGGAAAAGCAAAACGCTACGGAGAAGAATTCCTGGTGTTAATAAAGAAACACGTTCAAGAAAACGAGATTGATCGTCCGGAAGATTTACGGGTTCGTACGGTTGCTAATAAATCGAAGATGAAAGTGGCAATTATTCAGAGCATTGATCGCAAGATTGCTCTTGACGAGATTGCTATCTCTAAAGGAATCGAATTTAGCGAACTTCTTTCTGAAGTAGAAGCAATCGTATTTTCGGGTACGAAGATCAACATTGATTACTTCCTCGAAGAGATCATGGATGATGAACATATTGACGAAATTGTAGACTATTTCCGTGAAGCAGAAACAGATTGCCTGAATGATGCTATCGAGGAATTAGGCATGGCGTATTCAGAAGAAGAAATTCGTTTGGTACGTATCAAATTTCTATCAGAAATGGGGAACTAAAACCCATAAAAAAAGCAGAACCGAATGGTTCTGCTTTTTTTATGGAATTGCTATTCGGGCAGTAGTTTTCGACCATCTGCAGCCTGATATTTCATAGCGATATTCATATTTTGATAATTACTTAATAATAGCTTTAGGGTCTCCAGGGCTCTAATCTGGAGTGTTCCTCCGATCGTTTTACCCAGATTAAGTAACCCATTCGCCTCAAATAAAAACTCTACATTTGAAGGAAGCACCTTAACTTGAATCCGTAGAGGCACCATTTTTGCCATTATTAAAGTTAACTCATTACTGTTTTTGTCGTACGAGTAGCTTCCTGTAACAGTCCTTGCTTCTGTTCGGATCTGGAAAGTAGAATCCTGTTCGAATGTAATCCGCATCATGTCTGGTTTGAACCCTATCCGACTTAACTGTTCATTTAGCTTATTATCGAGTGTTTTACCCAATACCTGAGACCCTATATTTGCCTGCTTATTCGAAGAAACAAGATCTATTGAAGCTTCTTTATAGATCCACTCTCCCTGAATCGAAAATTTCAGATAATCGCCAGCTACGTTTTCCACGGCATTCTTGATAGTTTCTTTGATATTGCCTTTATTCAGTACATCTAAGATGCCCTGAGCTGACACATTTTGAAATAGAGATGCTCCAAAAAGAATAACTAACAGAGCACCTTTTCTTATTACACTATTCATTTATAATATTTATTGGTTTCAATTTTCAGAAACTGGTTTTTAAGGTCGTTCCGTACACCGCTCAATTTCCTTTACAATCTGT
Organism: Bacteroidales bacterium; assembly: GCA_051654305.1. Lineage (GTDB taxonomy): Bacteria > Bacteroidota > Bacteroidia > Bacteroidales > UBA7332 > UBA7332. The sequence continues at coordinate 2,272 of JBOFXU010000228.1, forward strand.
TTTGCGGAATCACGCAATGCCATTGCATCAGCATTTCCGGCAATGGTCTCACGCTTTTGGTCATCAGCAAGTGCATCAAAAAGAGTAGGAATAAGCGTTTCTTCGGCTGCGTCGTCTCTCACCAGCCATGCTGCATTTTTTTTCAACATTGCTTCTGCATTCCTCATCTGATGATCCTCAGCCACGTTAGGTGAAGGTACAAGGATAGAGGCTTTACCAAGCAGACAAATCTCTGAAATAGAACTTGCTCCTGCCCGGGAAACGACAAGATCTGCGGCCTTATACGCTAAGTCCATACGATCAATAAATGGTTGCACATAGATATGGCCCGGTCTTGCTGCAGCAATAAGTTTTTCTATGTTATCGTAATACAACTTACCTGTCTGCCAGATAAACTGCACATGTTCTTCTTCACACAAACGAGGCCATACTCCCAACATGCTCATGTTCATTGTACGGGCACCCAGACTTCCTCCAATAATAAGGACTGTTTTTTTTCCAGATACAAGACCAAAGTGAGAAAGTGCATCCTCTTTTGTTGTTTCCGTAATCAGATTTTGCCTCACTGGATTTCCGGTAAGAACAATCTTCTCTTTTGGAAAAAAACGTTCCATACCTTCATAAGCCACACAAATACTATCCGCATTTTTTGCCAGAAGTTTATTTGTTACACCTGCATAGGAATTTTGCTCCTGAATAACTGTTGGGATACCCAGCATTTGCGCAATCTTTAGGGTAGGACCACTTGCATATCCGCCAACACCAATCACAGCATCGGGCTTAAACGAACGGATGGCATTAAATGCTTTCAGTAAGCTCCCAGCAAGCTTTAGTCCGATAGGGATGTTCTTCAGTATATTCTTTCGATCGAATCCACGAATAGGTAATCCGATGATCCGGTAACCTGCAGCAGGAACACGGTCCATTTCCATTTTACCCTCAGCTCCAATAAACAAGATTTCGGCATCGGGATATTTTGCCTTTAACTCATTGGCAATTGCAAGGGCAGGAAAGATGTGTCCACCTGTACCGCCCCCGCTTATGATGTATTTTTTATTTTTCATTTGGGTGTTCATCATTTTGGGTGTTCATTAATCGCCAACTCTTAAGTGCATCTGGATAATCATTCTTGTTGTATACGCTCACACTAAGAATGATTCCGATATAAACACAGGTAATAATCGTAGAGGTCCCCCCCCGGCTAATCAATGGCAAAGGTTGCCCCGTGACTAAGCCACAATCGACAGCCACCGCCATATTAATACACGCCTGGAGTACAATCATAAGTGCGCAACCCATGGCTAATAACCGCCCATACAAACAATCACAGGCTCGCACAATGATACCCGTTCGGATAATAAGCATAAAGTAACAGAATATCACGACCATAGCCCCCAAAATACCCCACTCTTCGATGATAATAGCAAAAATAAAGTCTGAATATGCCTGAGGCAGCACGTCTCGCTCAACACTTCTACCCGGCCCCTTACCAAAAAAACCTCCATTTGAAATGGCAATTTTGGCGTGTGACACCTGAAAATTATCATCGGTAATTTTATAATAATTAATATCTTTCTTACCTTTATCATCATCGAGAACATGAGAAAAACGAGATCTCCATGTTGCGGCACGAGGCATCACACTGGCCGGTATAAATGCTACTATCAGAACAATAAAAGTTACGACAACCATCATGATCGATAGGATACTCTTTATCTTTACGTTGCCAAGTAACATCAGCGACAAAACTACAGATCCCAGCAAGACTGCCGTTGATAAATTATCCAGAAAGATAAGTCCGATACAAAGTCCGGACGTTCCGAGGATAACCCAAAATCCATGTTTGGAGACTCCATCATCAGTCTGAGCCTTACTGAGAATAAATGAGGACAACATGACTGTCGCCAACTTTCCTAATTCAGAGGGTTGAAATTGGACTCCAAGAAAACTGACCCATCGACTGGCATCATTGATCCGCTCCCCAGCAAAAATTGCCCAGATCAGAAGCAGAACCGACATTAAAAATACAAGCAAGGCAATCAAGGGAAGAGACCTGAATGGGAAATAGTGCAAGACTGTCACAACCATTATCCCCACTGAAAGCATCATTATATGTCGCAATACAGGATCGAAATGCCGGTCAACCGCCTTAAAGGTTAACGAACTCGAAGCACTGTAGATCTCGATAACAGAGAGAGCACAGAGGAATATAAATAAAAACCAGATGGATTTATCCCCTCTGAATATTTTTGAAAATAGTTCCATGCTATAGTTGTTTTACACATTGCTTAAACTGTTCTCCCCGATCTTCGTAATTCTTAAACAGGTCGAAACTCGCACAACACGGAGAAAGCAAGACTGTATCTCCTTTCTGAGCAATTTCGTAAGCCATTTTCACTGCATCCGTCATAGATGACGTGTCATACATTTCCTGGACTTTAGAACCGAAGAAGTCATGAAGTTTTTTATTATCAACCCCCAGACAAATCATAGCCTTCACTTTTTTACTTACGAGTTCGTCTATCTCAGTATAATCGTTTCCTTTATCCACTCCTCCGATAATAAGAATGGTAGGGGTAGTCATACTCTCCAGAGCATACCAGCAAGAATTAACATTCGTAGCCTTTGAGTCATTTACATACTGAACTCCACGAATGGTTGCGACTTTCTCAAGGCGATGTTCCACTCCCTGAAAATGACTGAGTGATTTGCGAATATCTTCTTTCTCAATATGTAATACTTTTGCAGAAATACTTGCTGCCATGGAGTTATACAGATTATGAGTACCCGAAAGAGCCAGTTTACTTAACTCCATTTCGAATGGATCTTCATCTATATCTACATGAAGTTTATCATTTTCGACGTAAACACGTATATTATCATGCTTAAGCTGCGAAAACGGAATCATTCGTGCCCCAAACTTACGTTTTTTGATCTCTTCGGCAATAACCGGATCTTCATTCCAGAAGATGAAATAATCATCCTCCGTCTGGTTCTGAGTAATTCGAAATTTCGAGTTGACGTAATTTTGCATCTGATACTCATAGCGATCAAGATGATCTGGTGTAATATTCAGAAGTATAGCTATGTGTGCTCTGAACTGATACATATTGTCCAGCTGAAAACTACTCAATTCGACCACATAGTAATCATATTCCTCATGTGCAACCTGAAGTGCCAGACTTTTACCGACATTACCAGCCAGACCAACATTCAAACCTGCATCTTTGAGCATCTGATAAATCAGCATTGTCGTCGTAGTCTTACCATTAGACCCGGTAATACAGATCATTTTAGCATGAGTATAACGTGCTGCAAACTCTATCTCAGATATAATTGAAATATTTCTTTCCTTGAGTTTCTTCACTATAGGAGCCTTATCCGGAATGCCAGGACTTTTAATCACCTCATCAGCATTGAGAATAAGAGTTTCTGTGTGTTGTAACTCTTCGAATGAAATCTGGTACTCACTGAGCATCGCTTTGTATTTATCTTTAATGGCCGACATATCGGACACAAAAACATCAAATCCTTTTTGTTGGGCCAGAATAGCAGCGCCTACACCACTTTCACCTGCGCCCAGAATGACAATACGCTCCATAATACTTATCTTAGTTTTAAGGTTACTATAGTTATTGCAGCCAGGATTATTCCGATAATCCAGAAACGAATTACGATTTTCGACTCAGGAATTGCACCATAAGGCTTTTGGATCCAGGCTTGAATACCATTATTCCCCTGTTTCTGAAAGTGGTGATGTAAGGGAGTCATCTTAAATATCCGCTTCCCTTCACCAAAACGCTTCTTAGTATATTTGAAATAGAATACCTGCATGATTACCGATAAATTCTCTACAAGGAAAATACCACACAAAATAGGAATCAACAGTTCTTTTCGTATGATAATGGCAAATACGGCAATAATACCTCCCAGAGTAAGACTACCTGTATCTCCCATAAACACCTGTGCCGGAAAAGAATTATACCAAAGAAATCCTACTGTGGCACCAATAAATGCTCCCGCAAATACAACCATCTCTTCACATCCTGGAATAAACATGATATTGAGATAAGATGCATAGGTTATGTGGCTCGACAGGTAAGCCAAAATCCCAAGTGTTGTACCAATTATGGCTGACGTTCCGGTGGCAAGACCATCGAGTCCATCCGTAAGATTAGCTCCGTTTGAAACAGCGGTAACGATAAGTATGGTTACACCAATAAATACAATCCAACCCCAGAATGAGGACTCGCCCCCGGTGAAGCTGACAAGTGATTCGTAGTTAAAGTTGTTATTCTTCACGAAAGGAATAGTTGTAAGCAAACTTTTCGTTTCTTGATTCTTATACTCAATCTGCTGTTCGTCCTCCTGCGTAAGGTTAAGCACCTCTGTATTTTCGCGAATTACAATTGCTGGAGAAAGCCACATGGTTAATCCGACAATAAGCCCAAGACCAACTTGACCTATTACTTTAAAACGACCATGCAATCCCTCTTTATCTTTCTTAAATACCTTGATATAGTCATCCAAAAAACCGATAGTCCCTAACCAGAGAGTTGTTATGAGCATCAGTATCAGGTAAACATTATCGAGTTTCCCGAGCAATATACACGGTATAAGGATGGAAATGATAATGATTATTCCTCCCATAGTAGGTGTACCCTTTTTGCTCATTTGGCCTTCCAGACCAAGATCTCGAACAATCTCTCCGATTTGAAGAAGCTGTAATTTATTGATAATGCGACGACCGATCACGGTTGCAATCACCATCGAAAGAATAAAGGCTGCACCTGTACGAAACGAGATGTAGCGAAACACTCCTGCTCCCGGTAAATCAAACCACTGATCCAAATAATGAAATAAATAATATAGCATTTTATACTTTTGTCTTTTCTATGTAACAATTTTCAGCTTATTCTTGTGCGAATACAGCTCGAACCTCTTCACGGTCGTCAAAGTGATGTTTTACCCCCTGAATAATCTGATAATCCTCATGACCTTTGCCGGCAATAAGAATCACATCTCCCTTCTCTGCGAACATACATGCAGCTTTTATCGCTTCACGACGGTCAGAAATGGTTACGGATTTACGACGATCTATCACATCAAGTCCCTCAAGCATATCATTTAGAATATCCTGTGGGTCTTCATTCCGAGGGTTATCTGATGTCAAGATCAATCGGTCACTTTGTTTTGCAGCTTCTTTAGCC
>JBOFXU010000229.1:0-2463 GCA_051654305.1 Bacteroidales bacterium
CTAAGGGGTAGCCAATGCATAGAATACGAGATATACCCATTGAAAAACAGATAAAAGGCTACTTCGGAGGATTAAATTTTTGTTTGTTCGACCTAACTATTATTTACTAAAATGAAACGAGCTAATTTTATGACCAGAACACTCTGGGAAGCTCTGGTATTTCTTGCCATCTTCTTTGCTGTTTTTGGGTACATGGGCGGGGTCATGGGACTTCCGAATATGTTGAATACGCTTATGAACACGGCTTATAGTCTGTTAATTGAGACGGTTTTTTATATTATGGCCATCACTGTGCTCTCGGGAGCTTTGGGGAAACTTCTGATTGAGTTTGGAGTGGTGCGTCTGATAGAGGTGATTCTTCGTCCGTTGATGAGACCTCTGTTTAATCTTCCCGGTGTAGCTGCACTCGGGGGAGTGCTTACGTTTTTATCGGATAATCCTGCCATTATTGCCTTGGCAAAAGATAAGAATTTCAGTCGTTACTTTAAAAAGTATCAGTTGATCTCGCTCACGAATTTTGGTACTGCTTTCGGGATGGGACTTGTGGTCATTGTGTTTATGACAAGCAGGGGGTATCCGGGCGCAGCGTTGATTGGTTTTGCCGGAGCAATTATCGGGAGTATTATTTCTACCCGTTTGATGCAATATTTTATTTTGCGTATTTACCCACGATTCAGAAATGAGCATGTGGGTGGGGGAGATGAAGAGAAGATCATGTTAAGAACGGAGGGGAGTCTGTTTTTACGAACTCTGAATGCTATGCTGGATGGAGGTAAGACAGGTGTGGAACTGGGAGTGGCAATTATTCCCGGGGTATTGATTATCTCTACTTTTGTGATGATGATCACATTCGGACCTTCGGCAACGGGGGAGTACACCGGAAAGGCTTATGAGGGAGTTGCATTACTTCCGTTACTTGCGGGTAAAATGAGTGTTGTATTTGATGTATTATTTGGTTTTAAGGATCCCTCGCTGATCGCTTTTCCGATCACATCGCTGGGTGCAGTAGGTGCAGCACTTGGACTTATCCCAAAGTTTCAGGCAGATGGATTGATCGATGGGAATGCCGTTGCTGTATTTACAGCCATCGGGATGTGCTGGAGTGGTTTTTTGAGTACACACACAGCTATGCTTGATTCTCTTCGGTTTCGGGATCTCACCTCGAAGGCAATTATCGCACATACCATCGGAGGATTGGTTGCCGGAGTGGCAGCACACTGGTTGTTTGTGCTGGCAACACAGTTGTAGTTTGTACGAATCAAAATACAAGAATAAGAAAAAACAAAGAAGGCTGCCCGGGGAATTCCCTGAGCAGCCTTCTTTTGTATGATTAGACTGGGATTATTTCTGACCCCAGATTTCAACTTTAGCATCTTTCTTGCCTTTACCTTTGCCTTTTTTGTCTTTACCTTCAGATTTCAGGAAAAGAATAACCTCTTTGATTTCGCGTCTGTTACCTCTCAGGTCAATTGGGTTAGAATAACTACCTGATTGAATAGACTGGTTGAAGTTTAGATTGTCCACAACTCCGTTGCCATAACGAACGTTCACACGAACGAAATTTACATTAGCTCCTGTTACTTTGAATTTGATGGATTTGAAAGTATCATCTTTATCACAGCTCACTGAAATGCGATCAAGAGATACGTCAGTAGTTACTTGTCCTAATTTGTCCCATCCTTTGTTCGATGCAAATACCGAAGTCGCGAATAAAATGCTTAACAGAGTAAGCATCACTTTTCTGAATTGTTTCATTTGAATTAATTAGTTTAGTTATGATTGGATTCATTGATAATCCATTCTTAATAAATTCAAAGTTAGTGATTTTACGAAGAGTTACATGCACTATCAAATTAATAAGTTTTAAATAGTTTAATAAAAAATCAAATATCTCGATCATTATGCTATATGATAGTGGCTGTCAAAGGGTTAAATCGGCTATTTCTGCTTACAAAAGGATATTGAAAAGATACCCTGAAAGAATGATGAAGAGGGTGACTGTTCCAAAAAATATACCGATGAGTTTCCAGGTCATTACTTTTTTAAGCATTGTAGCTTCAGGTAGAGACAGTCCAACAACGCCCATCATAAAGGCAATAGCTGTTCCGAGTGGGACCCCTTTGGCCACAAATACCTGGATGATCGGAACAATACCTGCTGCATTTGCATACATGGGTACTGCCAGAACAACGGCAAGAGGTACAGCGTACCATTTGTCAGTAGATAAGTGTGTCTGAAAGAAACCTTCAGGAACATAACCATGCATGGCTGCACCAATGGCAATACCGATGAGGATATACACAAGTACACCGCGAACGATTCCCCAGGCATCTCTCAGAACTGTGGGTACTCTTTGAGAGAATGGAATGTGTTCGGCTTCCCAAGCTGCCGTCTCGATTTCGGATTGCTCCTGGATCTGACGCACCCACGGACTCAGGTATTTCTCGAGTTTGAATTTCTCCA
>JBOFXU010000230.1:0-3446 GCA_051654305.1 Bacteroidales bacterium
GAGTAGAATGACGAGCGATGGGGATAAAAAAAAGGCTGTCTGAGCATTTAGCCAGACAGCCTTTTGATATGTTAACCGAAAAGGAATTCTTATTTGTTTCCTTTTTGTTGTTTGTCGCGCATTGCTTGTTGTTGCTGACGTTGAGCTTCTTCAAGACGAGCCATGAAACCAGATTTTTTCTTAGGTTTCTTAGCGTTTGCATGAAGCTGAGCAAGGATCTTCTCTTCGTTCACAAACTTGCGGAAAGCAAGAGTTTGAATGATTGTGATCAACGTAGAAATGAAGTAGTAGTAGCTCAAACCTGCTGCATACTCATTGAAAATGAATAAGAACATCAGAGGCATAACATACATCATCGCTTTCATACCCGGCATTTGCTCCTGACCTGTATTGGTCTGATCCATATTAAACTTCGTATATACGATGTTTGTAATAGTCATCAACAGACAGAATAAACTCAAGTGGTTACCGAAGTAAGTAGAGATCAAAGGAATTTGCTCAGACCATGTGATAACTGCATCGTATGACGAAAGGTCAGTTGCCCATAAGAAACTTTTCTGTCTCAGCTCAATAGAAGCCGGGAAGAACGAGAACATCGCAAATAGAATAGGCATCTGAAGCAACATCGGAAGACATCCACCCATCGGACTTGCACCGACACGGCTGTAAAGCTCCATTGTAGCTCTTTGTCTTTCCATTGCATTTTCCTGTCCAGGATATTTCTTGTTAATCTCTTCAACTTGTGGGCGAAGAACGCGCATCTTAGCTGTAGATTTGTACGATTTATACGTGAACGGGAACAAGATCATCTTGATAAACAGGGTCAAAAGCAAGATGATGATACCGTAGCTTCCGATGAAGTTGTCAAGGAAGTTGAACACAGGAATCACCAACCATTTGTTGATCCATCTGAAGATACCCCATCCCAATGGGATTACACGGTCAAGGTGCAGCTGATCTTCAGTATAGCGGTCTTTGTCGAAAGAACGTAGCGTAGGGTAGTGGTTTGGACCAAGGTAGATGCTTAGTTTTGTAGCTTCAGCACCTGTAGGGTCGAAGTTTACTTCACTTACGCCTTCGTATTCTTTCAGATAGTCTACGGATTTATCAAGAACGGCAGATTTAAGCGAAACAGAGCTAAATCCTTGTTCAGAGATCCAGATCGTTGAGAAGAACTGGTCAGTATATCCGATCCAGTGCGCTTTGCCTTCAACTTGTTTAGAGTCGTTTGCCGATTCGCTAAGTGTTTCCACTGCATCGTCGCCTTTCAACTTGTAGTTGATGTTTGCGTAGCGTTGTTCGAATTTACGTCCTTTTTCTTGTTGTTTTAGCTTCTCGTACCAGTACATTTCTAATGAACGAGCGTTTGGAGCCAGAACAGAAGATAAGTTTTTGGTTTCGATAGCAAAGTCAACCATATAGTTGTCCGGAGTAACCGAATAAACAAAATCGATGTACTGATCAGTGCCAACAGAAGCACGCATTGTTATGCGGTCTTTGCCCTGAATCGGTGAAAAATACAATTCGTTCGTATTGATTTTTTGTCCGGATCTTGTTTCAAAAGTAAAGCTGTAATCTGCATCAGCCCCTTTGAAAAGGGTAAGAGGCAAAGAATCGTGAGAACGGTAATCGTTTAGTTCGGCACTATAGATACGTCCACCTTTATTTGTTAAAGTCAATTTCAATACGCCATTATCAAGGGTAGTGAATTCTTCGTTACCAGCAGTAAGAGGAGCAAAAACGCCAAATTGTCCGGCAATTCTTGAAGAATCTTTGCCCGTCAGATCAGACGCTCGATTTAAGGTTGCAATCTCTTGTTTCATCTCCTTTTGCTGAGTATTCTCAACCAAAGCAATGGAATCTTGCATGCGCTTCATCTCGGCCAATTGTTCGGGAGTCGGGCGGTTAAGCCAGTTAAATCCGATCAGAATGGCTCCGATAAGTAAAAGTCCAATAATCGTGTTTTTATCCATTTAATCAATTTATTAAAAGCTGTAAGCTCCCAAAAGGTGCTTACAGCTGTTTATGAGTTTGTCTTTTTTTAGATCAATCTTTTTTCTGATTTTCGATGGTTGCTTTGACGAACGCAACAAACAATGGATTCGGATTAAGCACGGTACTGTTGTATTCCGGGTGATACTGAACTCCGATAAACCATTTAAGTTCAGGGATTTCAACTACTTCCACCAGATTAGTATCCGGATTAACACCTACACATTTCATGCCCGCCGCTTCAAAAGCATCTTTGAATTCGTTGTTGAATTCAAAACGGTGGCGGTGACGCTCTGAAATTTGAGTTTTTCCATATGCTTTCGCTGCATTAGAACCTTCTTTCAGGTCGCAGTCATAAGCTCCAAGTCGCATAGTTCCACCCATGTGAGTGATATTTTTTTGCTCTTCCATAATGTCAATTACATTAAACGGAGTTTTAATATCCATCTCAGTAGAGTTTGCGTCTTTCATATCGAGTACGTTACGTGCGAATTCGATCACCATACATTGCATACCCAAACAGATACCCAATGTAGGGACGTCGTTCTCGCGTCCGTATTTCAACGCAACAAATTTACCTTCGATACCACGCTGACCGAATCCCGGAGCGATAAGTAATCCATCCATGTCTTTCAGCTTCTCGTGAACATTGTCATCGTTCAGCTTTTCAGAGTGAATAAATACAAGTTTTAGTTTGTAGTCGTTGTATGTTGCTGCCTGGAAAAGAGATTCGTTGATTGATTTGTAAGCATCAGGTAATTCTACATACTTACCAACTAATCCGATAGTAACTACTTTTTCGGCATCACTCATTCTGTTTAAGAATGTTTTCCAAGGACCTAAGTTTGGAGATTCGTGGATTGGCATTCCTGTTTTCTGAAGAACAACCTCATCCAGTTTTTGTTCCTGCATTTTCAACGGTACGTAGTAGATAGACGGAACGTCAATCGACTGAATTACCGCGCTTGGTTCAACATTACAGAAAAGAGCCACTTTACGACGAACGTCCTGTGTTAGCTCATGCTCTGTACGAAGTACAAGAATATCCGGCTGAATACCCACTTCCTGTAGTTGTTTTACAGAGTGTTGCGTAGGTTTTGTTTTCAATTCCTTTGCAGCAGCAATGTAAGGAACGTAAGTCAGGTGAATACACAGACAGTTTTTGCCCAGTTCCCAGCGTAATTGTCTTACACTTTCTAAGTAGGGTAGTGATTCAATATCACCAACCGTTACACCGATTTCTGTGATTACAAAATCGAACTTGTGTTTTGTCCCCAGAAGTTTAACATTTCTTTTAATCTCGTCCGTGATATGAGGAATAATCTGAACGGTTTTCCCCAAATAATCTCCACGGCGCTCTTTCTCAATAACATTTTGATAGATACGCCCTGTGGTGATGTTGTTGGCGCGAGATGTAGGAATATTAATGAAACGTTCGTAGTGTCCAAGGTCAC
>JBOFXU010000231.1:0-3322 GCA_051654305.1 Bacteroidales bacterium
GAAAGGAATGAATGAACGATGTATTGTAGTCTCGTTGTCTTAGAAGGATACGTTTACGCCGAAAGATACGGAGCTTGCAAGCGGTGTGTCGCCGGTGCGGTATCCATTCAAAGGAACTTCGAGTTCCATGTTTTTAGTGGCTGCATACAGGTAGCACAGGTTGGTTGCAGCTACGCTGAACGCTACGTTGCTGAGCTTCATTTTAGAAGCGATGGTTGCAGGCAACTGGTAAGAGAATCCAACTTCTTTCAGACGGATAAAGTCCGTAGATTTGATGTAACGGCTTGAGAAGAGGTCAGAACCGGTAGAAGCTGTATTCGGACGAGGATTGTCTACGATGTCTCCTGGTTTCGTCCAGTAGTTTCCTGCTACATCTTTGGAGATATTTGTTCCTGCGCGACGTCCGTCATTGTGCATGAAGTATTCCGGGTAGTTGAACAAATGTCCACCGAACTGGTATGTCAAAAGTACATTCAGTGCAAAGCCTTTGTATGCAAGTGAGTTGTTAAGTGCACCCGATACAGTAGGGTATGCTTTGGCTACAATTGAACGGTCCGCAGCACTTGCATTGTTTACGATATTGCCTTCAGCGTATGGTTTTGTCGGGTCTTTCAGAAATTCTGCCAATCCAGTTTCGGGATTTACACCTACATAGGTAGGGAAGAAGAAAGAGTAAAGGTCTTTACCTTCTTCGTATCTGTAGAAGTCGCCATCGCCCATATTCATCGGAGTTCCGCCCGGAAGTTTCTCAACAGTTGCTTTGAGTGTTGCGAAAGAGACGTCAGCTCCCCAGCGAAGTGGAGTTTTCAACATGTCTGTTCCGTGAAATTCAAATTCGATACCGCGGTTAGAGATTTCACCGGCATTTTTCAATACCGAAGTAAATCCTGTGGATGCTGATACCGGAACCTCCATGATCAGGTTGTCTGTGTACTTGTTGTAGTACTCCAGGGTGAAGGCGAAACGCTCAGCTAATGTCAGGTCGATCCCTGCATTGAAGTTTTTGCTTCGTTCCCATCCCAGCTCTTTGTTTGCCGGTTGGTAAGGGTAGATTGCGGCATTGCTTCCGTAGATTCCATCGAATCGGTACAGGGAGAGATGTCCGTAGAATGAGTCGGGTAGTCGTCCGTTTGTTCCGTAGGAAGCACGGATTTTACCGTCTGTCAGAAGTTCGCTTCCTTCGAGGAATGACTCCTGGCTAAATCTCCATGATCCCGATACCGAGTAGAATACGCCGGTACGTTTGTCTGCTCCGAGTTGAGAAGAGCGGTCAGAACGTACATTTGCTCCCAGGTAGTATTTGTTGTCGTAGTTGTAGTTTACGTTTGACAAAAATGACTGAAGGAATGAATTGTCCGTCTGTCCGAGGGCTCTGGATGGAGCACCTACTGAAAGATCGGGTAGTTTGTCTGTCGAGTAGTTGGAAACAGCTGCTTGTGTGTATCTTCTGTTGTATTTCTGTACTTCGTATCCAGCCAAAGCGTCGAGATTGTGCTTTTCGTTGAATGTTTTGGAGTACTGGAAGATGTTTGATGAGGTGAGTGTTACCACTTTGTAATCATCTGTCTGTCCCATCCCTTTCACGCTACCACCACCATCGATGGAGTTTGGTCCCCAATATTCGTTGATGAACGCATTGGTGAAGTCGAGTCCATTGGTTGATCTGAACTGAAGATCAGAAGTTAGTTTTACCGTGAAGTTGGCATTCGCCAGAGCGCGGTAGTTTTCTGTTTTCAGGAATTTATCTTTTCCGTTCATTTCGTAGTAAGGGTTGATCCCTTTACTCATAAGCGTCTGGTTGTACTCACCCGCTTCGTTTTTCAACGTTTTTGTAGGATTGGATTGTTGCAGTAGTCCCAGAGGAGAGCCATAACCGATACCCTGAGATTGGTCGGACTGGTCACGGAATCCGTTCTGTTTCGTATATGAAAGTTGTGCCTTCATATCTACGTCTAACCATTTCGCCACTTCGTTGCTGGAGTTGATAATGCCGGAGAAACGTTCGAAGTCTGTTCCACGAGCTAATCCTTCGATATTCTGGTAACCAAGGCTGGTGTAGAATTTGCTTTTTTCGGATCCGCCAGAGACAGAAAGCTGGTAGTTTTGATCTTTACCATGTTTGTAGATATAGTCTCTCCAGTCTTCGCCGATGGTGCGGGTAACCCCTCTTCGGGCAAGTTGAGCATCAGCATATGTATCAGCAGAATCGTATCCGCTGATGCCTCCACGATCGTTGTAGTAGTTGATCATTGCAGTACGGGAGTAGTCGTAGTATTCGATACCATCCATGATTTCATAGGAGTTCGTAGCCATAGAAGAGACTCCGAAGTTCGCCTGAAGGTTCACGTTTACTTTACCAGCTTTTCCTTTTTTGGTTGTAATGATGACAACACCATTGGCAGCACGGGATCCGTAAAGAGAAGCAGCAGCGGCATCTTTCAATACCGTAAGAGATTCAATATCATTTGGATTTAATGAGCTTAGAATATTGGATGAGGCACGGCTGTTGAAATTTCCGTTTTCTACCGGTACGCCATCAATAACATATAGCGGAGAGGTAGATGAAGAGATCGATCCGATACCTCGCACCTGAATTTCACCAGAAGCTCCCGGGTCACCTGTTGTAGATGCCACACGTACTCCGGATACTTTACCTGAAAGTGCTTTGTCTACCGATTCAACACTTGGTACACTCAGAGATTCAGATTTAACTGTCGCAGCGGAACCTGTAAAAGATGATTTTTTGGATGTCCCATAAGCAACAACAATCACTTCGTCCAATGCCTGGCTCGAAGCTGAAAGCATGATGCGCATATTTGGTTTCGCAATTTCCTCCTTGGATTGAAGTCCAACGTATGAAACGACCAATGTTTTGGTATTTCCCTCAGGAATCTCTAATGCGAAATTTCCATCATAATCAGTAACGGTTCCCAAAGTTGTACCTTTAACAACAATAGAAGCTCCAATTACTGGTAATTTATCTTCTGCTGAAATCACCACCCCGGATGCTTTCGTTTGTGCAGCAAGATAGCCAATGCCGATAATAAGGCATGCAAGTACACTATTCAATCTTTTCATAATTCAACGATCTTGCGTTAGTTAATTTTATTACACTCGTATTTTCGTTTGCAAAATTATAGGATTAATTTTAACAACCAAATCGCTGTTTTTGCTGTGCGGTGTAATTCAATATGCGTGCCATATTATTGACAAATTGTAATTTTGTTGGGTTTTATGGTGTTTTTGTGTTGTTTTTGAACCTTTTTTAGTGGTCATAATGATAATTGGATTGCTTTGCAGAGATGCCTTTTTAGCGGGATAT
>JBOFXU010000232.1:0-10927 GCA_051654305.1 Bacteroidales bacterium
CGTTGTCTATACCTACCAAAACGTAGGTTGATACAACGCGGGCTGCCCAGAGCATTAGGTGAAGTATGTTGTCTATACCTACCAAAACGTAGGTTGATACAACAAGCTACAGTAATAGAATGCGAATACTATGGTTGTCTATACCTACCAAAACGTAGGTTGATACAACTTAGAATGTATCCTAATGAGATTTATATTAGTTGTCTATACCTACCAAAACGTAGGTTGATACAACTTCGGTTCGCTTTTTCAACACTAATTTACAGTTGTCTATACCTACCAAAACGTAGGTTGATACAACTTATATATTGGTAGTGTTTGTATTTAAATGGATTAACTCTTGTTTTGGTTCTGTAATTTGAGCTGAAACATTCGTTTGATCTATTGCAGTTATCAATTTTTCAATTCTATCTTCAAACCATTCTTTAAATAAACAGGCAAAAGTGTGCTCTTGTCTGTAGTTTTCAGGGGCAATAATGATTCTATTCCAATCCTCTATCGAAACAGAAAAAAACGGACAGATATTTACGTTATTGTTTATTGGATAGCTTGAATGAGCAAAACAGTTCCGAATTATCTGTATTCGATTGATCGTAGAATCTATCTCTTCACAACTCTTTAACTGTACGTTTTTTGTCTTTAGTCGATCAGTCATTACACTAAAATTATAAAATCCGCCATCTTCTTTATTCGTAGGTAAGTAATTTTTTTGTTGGCATTTAGATTCTAATTTTTGGGTTAATGCAATGATCGAAGGAGATAAAGTATCGAATGCACCTACTTCTTTTTCGATGTATTCAATAGACAGGCTGACATCCTCCATGATCGATAGTTCCTTCTTTAGTTTTGAAATAAAGCAGATTAATTCATTGACTGTTTTTTGTTTTAACAATCCATGTATACGACCATAGTCTTTCAATTTGATATTGCCTGTAATTGAAATGACCTTAAACTTTGTTGCTACCCGAAAATGAAATATCTGGTCAAGCAAGTTGTTGTTTAAATCCCTCATTGTTATTTCTTTCAGGATATGCAGTTCCTGGGGTAAATATTTCTTCATCCACAAGAATAGAGTTTGATCCTGAGTCTGTCGCATCCGAATTTGTCGTTCGTTTTCCAGAATTTCCCTTCTTTCAGCTTTTAGATCAGGGTCTCTGTAATATTTATCGAGATGCAACTCTCTTTCTTCTTTACTTTGCTTTAGAGTTTCAAATATGTGTTTCTTTCCCCGAACCCGGTATGAGCGTTCATCCTGATAAAATAGCTGCGACGAGCTTCCTTCTATCATATCCAGATAGAGGGTGATTAATTGTGAACAGCTTATTTGTGAATTCAAGTTGATCGCATCCCTAATTTCGGGGTTGATGCGATTCATTATCTGAATGATGTATTCTCGGAAAAGATTTCGCCCAAGGAAAGTCGCATCTGGAATTTGCGCCTGGTATCCCTGTTGCATCTCCTTAACGAGCTTTCTTACCGGGTGAAACTGAATATTACTTTTCCCTTTAGCTAACTTTTCTTTTTGTAGCTTCAGATATTTACTTTTTTTATGCAGATAGATCAGATAGAAGTCAAGAAAGTTAGCACTTCTCTCCGGATCAATGTCCGACAGAAAAGGGTGTCTGTTTTTTGAATCAATCAGGTTTGCCTGTCTAAATATACGTCGCAAATCCCCCCGCATATAGCTATAGCGTGCTAAGGCATATTGCAATGCCTGAAAGTTTGCTCCGGTCACCTTGTCTTTGCCGTCTGTTAGTGATGGCTGCAGCCAGAGAATATCCCGTGTTAGCTCATCAGCCAGTTCTCCGATCTTGTAATTCCCGGTTTCTTTATATTTAATAATCCGGTCTATCTGACGACTGGTCTCCTTCAGATATCTGTTCAGAGCTATTTCAACTCGTTCCCGAGCTGGTTTCCGATTTTTCTGCTTTGGTAGGGCATACATCAATTTTGCCTCTGAAAGAATCTCCTTTATGCTCTTAATATTGTTGATCTTATTGGGATAGGTATTTCTCAAATAGGCATAGAATGCCATAGCAGGGAGCTCGTATTTGCTGATCCATACATCAGGGACTGGATTTTTTACTTTAAGTGTACCGGATTTATCCCTACTGAATACTGGAAAAAACGAAGCGTTCTTTTCCCCAAGAAATTTTATTCCAATCTTATTATCGTTGATCACGTAAAATGGATAAGACTCCCGTACGGATGGAAATAAAGCTTCCTTATCTTCTTCTCCCCGGCTTTCGAGATAGCTGGTATGAGTTACGGGAATCCCCGAATCCTCTTGAATTTTTTTGCCAAACCTCGACAGAAACTCCGGTTCAACACTAACACTATCGACCGCTAAAGGATCGAGGGTATGCGGAAGTACATTTTCGAAGAAACTGTCTTTCATCTTTGCAAATCCGTAAAGTGGAGTCGTAATGGTTCGTTTATCTATTGATCCGTCAATGTAGTCCTTTTCATACTGACGCAAATAACAATTTCCCAGATAGAGATAAAACCCGAGCTCATCGAACGAAGCGTCATTCTCAAGGATACGTAGCATTTGCTGCTCATATCTGTCCTTGTAGCGTATGCGCTCTCCAATAATGTCTGCACCGTCTTCATCTTCGCTCTCTTGAGTAGTTGTTACGATGAAATCTTTTCTCACATCATCCGGCAAATGCTCATAAAGCTCTTTAGGACATTTTGTGATTTCGTTGAGAATATCCATTGCAAGAGATTCATTTTCACTCTGACGATGAATGAGTTTTATGCTTTGTTTGGGCAGATTCATGCGTAATGCAGTAAAAACTTCCGTGGTCAGCCTGTACGGAATATCATCTCCCCGTTTAAACCCGCTGATCTTTTTTAGAAGTAGTATTCCATCGCGTTTGCTCAGAAAGAGCGAGATAAAATAAGCGATTCCCGATTCTGTGAATATCTTTCGTCCCTCTTTTTCGCAGAAGAACTCATATCTGAAATCCGGATTTTTAGATCCATTCTTATCCAGACGATACAGATGGGCCAGATGTTCCCGGTCAGGACTCATTCTCTGGCGAACTAAACGTAGAGCATGATCATAAATCAACTCTGTCTGGGTGAATACATCCTTACCTGCAATATCGATGATTTCATAAGGATCATGTATCAAGTGGGTATGAAAATTGCGGAGTTTAGATAAATAATCTCCCAAGGTTTCTATAAGAATCCCATATGAGATATTCTGATTATTATCAAGAATTGCAAAAAAGGGGAAACTGCGATCGATCTCTTTACGAAATGCTCGAATTGTAATCTGCTGATTGCCTTCGCGCGTTTTAAGCTCATCAGCCAGAATTTTATACATCTGTATGTTCTGCTGTTTTTTGATGTTTAGTTTTTCCCCGATAGCCTGGCAGGTTACATTAAAGTTGTCAAAGGCTGTATTGAGATAAGCCCCGAATATAAATTTGTTTCCAATGAGATGTTTCATAGTATCTGAATTTAACCATAACGAGTTCTTTGCAAATATAATGAAATCATTCAATTGTAAGTGTGGTTTAGTCTTTGTGAACAAGATAGTTGAGGTATTTGTTTTTTTTTTATACGTCAGACTTCTACGGACGTGAATACCGATAAAAACAAAAGAAGCAGCGCAGGATATTTCCTGCGCTGCTTCTTTGCTTAAGCTCCCCCTCTTATTTATACAGCAAAAAGATGCAGGGGCGTTTTCCGATATTCGGGAGCTGCTTGCTCCACTCTTTGATGGTTTTCGTTTCAATAAACTCATCCTCGCAAGTGATGTTGCAGGCGATGCAAAGTTTCGTTTGTGGGCGGCAACTTTTCACCAGTTCCTCCACCATTTTGTTGTTGCGGTAAGGCGTTTCGATAAAGATCTGCGTCTGGTTTTCGCTATAGATGCGGCTTTCAAGCTGACGGATGGCTTTGCCACGGTCATTTCCCTCAATCGGCAAATATCCCTGGAAAGCAAAACTTTGTCCGTTAAAGCCTGAGCCCATGAGTGACATCAGAATCGATGACGGACCTACGAGCGGCACAACTTTCAATCGTTTACTCTGCGCAATGGCTACCACATCTGCGCCCGGATCAGCAATGGCGGGACAGCCTGCTTCCGAGATAATGCCGATGGCATGACCCTGCTCGAGCGGTTTGAGGAATGTCGATACTTCCTCGGGTGAGGTATGTTGGTTGAGAACGAAAAAAGTCAGATCGTCGATTACGATAGAAGGCTCTTCTTTCTTCAGAAAACGACGCGCAGTACGGACGTCTTCAACAATAAAATAGGAGATATTGCGCACGATCTCACGATTGTACTCGGGCAATACCCTGTTGTGCTGGGTCTCGCCCAACGTAACGGGAATCAAATACAGAGCTGTCTCTATCATATGTTCGGATATTTAAAATGGAAACTCATTGACTAACTGGTTGACCAGGCGGTGGAGCTGCTGCTCGATTGTCACCCGTTTGGCAGGAACGAAGATCTTCAGACCTCCCGCATTGGTAGTGATATCAATCCGCTCGGGCATAATCATCGGTTCGCCGTCGAGGTGAATCACCCCCGGCTTTTCGCGCAGGATACTCACGGCATCTTTCTCAAAGGTACAAATATGACTGTTCATGTCAATCATACGCGTGAAAAGTTGCAGGGCAAGGTTCGGGATATCTATATAGGTGAACGGTTTAAGCAATGTAATGTTTAGTTTTCCGTCTTCCATATCGGCATCCGGTGCGATAAAGGCATTGTTCCCCCACTGCGAGGCATTTGCCACAGTCACCAGAAACCCCTTCTCCTTAATCTCATCGTTGTCCATGAGTATTTCGTAAGTCTCGGGCTGGTAGTTCAGAAACTCCGTGATCACGTTCTTCACGTACATCAGTCCGCCCCGTTTTTTATCTTTCGCAAACTTGTAGCTCACACGGGCATCAAATCCCACACCACAGGTACAAAAGAAAGGGTGATCGTTGGCCAGTCCGTAATCGATCACACGGATACATCCCGCCTCAATAATCTTCAAAGCTTTTTTTATCTGCATCGAGATGCCCAGTTCGCGGGCCAGCCCGTTGCCCGATCCTACCGGAATAATACCGAGCACCGTATCCGAGTTGATCAGCGAGCGCGCAACTTCGTTAATGGTGCCGTCTCCTCCAACTGCAATCACACCCCTGAACCCCTTTTGCACGGCCTCCTGAGCTAAAATAGACGCATGTCCGGCATATTCGGTAAAAGCCACAGTGTACTCCTCTTCTTTGAAGATCTCTTCGATCAGACGAGGGATATCCACCTTCGAACGCGTACCGGAAATCGGGTTTATGATAAATAACAGTTTATTATCCATTTGGTAATCAGTTGATGAAAAAACAGTTCAAAATTACATGATCTGTTGGAAAAAAAGCATTATATTATGGCTCTTTTTATCAGAATGGAATATTTTTTCTATTTTTGTCCACAATATTACGGAGATAGATGCAGAAACACAAATTGTCTGCGATAATCGTATCATATTAAAATAAAAATATGAAATTATTACAATCAAAACTGGCTTTGTATGACGTGCCTCAAAAGGCAAAAGCTGCAGGGGTTTATCCTTACTTTCGTTCGATTGAGAGCGATCAGGATACAGAGGTATTGATGAATGGAAGAAAAGTATTAATGTTCGGCTCGAATAGTTACCTTGGACTAACCAATCATCCCAAAATTAAAGAAGCTGCGACAGCTGCGACAAAAAAATATGGGACTGGATGTGCCGGATCCCGATTTTTGAACGGAACACTTGATCTACACCTGGAATTAGAAAGAAAATTAGCCGAATTTGTAGGAAAAGAAGAAGCAATTATTTACTCTACAGGCTTTCAGGTCAACTTAGGTGTTGTATCGTGTCTGACTGGTCGACAGGACTATGTGATCTGGGATGAGCTGGACCACGCTTCAATTATCGAAGGTCGTCGTTTATCGTTCTCCAATTCAATTAAGTTCAAACACAACGACATGAACTCGTTGGAAAAGGTACTCGAAAGATGCGAACGCGATAAGATCAAACTGATCGTTGTCGATGGCGTTTTCAGTATGGAAGGTGATGTTGCACCAATTCAGGATATCGTAGCTCTTGCGAAAAAGTACGATGCGGCTGTGATGGTAGACGAAGCTCACTCATTGGGAGTTTTCGGACCAAACGGACAAGGATTGTGTCACACGCTGGGAGTAACCGAAGATGTGGATCTGATCATGGGAACATTCAGTAAGTCGTTTGCTTCACTGGGCGGATTTATCGCTTGTGATTCAATCACGGCAAACTACCTGAGACACAACTCACGTTCTTATATTTTCAGTGCAAGTATCACACCGGCTTCTACTGCTGCTGCGATGGCTGCTTTGGAAATTATGAAATCAGAACCGGAACGTTTTGAGCATCTTTGGGAAATTACGCGCTATGCGATTGATCGCTTCAAAGAGATCGGTTGCGAGGTGGGACACACTTCTACTCCGATTATTCCTTTGTTTATCCGCGATAACGACAAGACATTCCTTGTTACTAAGGAGTTGTTCGACGACGGTATCTTTGTGAACCCGGTTGTTTCTCCTGCGGTAGCACCATCGGACACCCTGATCCGTTTCTCGTTGATGGCAACGCACACCAAACAGCAAGTAGACTTTGCAATCGAGACCATCGAGAAGCATTTCAAACGCATGGGTATCATCAAACGATAAGATCTTATACGAAAGGCTGGAGCTTGACTCCAGCCTTTTTTTTGTTTCTTACGTGAACTATCTGCCATCACCTCTTGTCTTAGTATAAATATATTTTTGCTATGATAGAGTGGTTTGAACAAGTTATCCAGGGACAGAATATCGAATTAAATACAGGCTTAACCCGCATGCTCGTCAGCCTCACGCTCGGAGCCATTGTGGGTATTGAGCGTCAGCGCCGCAAACAGCCCGCCGGGTTTCGTACGTTTGCACTTATCACTATCGGGACTACCATCATGATGCTCATCTCTGTGCATGTGGGGCAGATGTCCGGAGGCGATCCCTCGCGCATAGCTGCTCAGGTGATTTCGGGCATTGGGTTTCTCGGAGCCGGCACCATCATTCAGAGTAAGGGCACCATTCGTGGAATGACCACCGCCTCAAGCATCTGGGCGATGGCAGCCGTGGGGTTGTGTGTGGGCATAGGGATGTACACCGAGGCGGTGATTGGCACCCTTTGTGTGCTGTTTATCCTGATCAGTCTGGAGCGTTTCGAGATGAAAGCCGGCATAGAGTGGATGCCCCGAACCCTTGAAATCGAGTTTAACAGTCTCGACGTGCAGGTGAGTGAAGTCTCGAAGATGCTCGCTTTGGGCGAGATCGATGCCCGCTATTCGGGGTTTCAGCAGGATCTTCAGACGCAGACTACCATCATTCAGTTCGTCGTCTATGTTAAGATCCGGAGCAACTACCAGGAGACTCTGAGCAAGATCAAAGACTATCCCAATGTCGTACGTATGAAGTTACATTCGGATTGAAATAAAAAAACAGCGACTCGCCTGTCTGTCAGGCGAGTCGCTGTTTTCTGTTTTTATAGTTCTTCGTGTGCCTCGGGCAGCAGGTCGAAAGGCTGAAAGCCATCTTCGTTGATGAGGTGAACATCAGCTCCTGCGCTGATCAGCGTCTGAGCAATGCCGATCTCTTCGTTTTCAAAAGCATAATGTAAAGCCGTATTTCCGAAGTGATCCTGCACATTTACCTCCGCCCCCAGGGAGAGCAGTTGATTCACCCCTTCTGCAAAGGCATTTCCCGCCGCAAAAATAAGCGCCGTTCGTCCGTTGTAATCCCGCAGCTCCAGATCGGGGCTAAACGAAAGCACTAATGGAAGCAACGCTTCAGAGCGGTCCGCACAGATGGCGTGCAGGGGAGTCGTTTGAGAGCTGTCGCGGCAGTTGATATTCGCTCCCTTTTCCAGCAATAACCGGGTGAGTCCACTGTTGTTTGTCACCACAGCATTGTGCAGCGGGTGGTTTCCGAACTCGTCGGTACACTCCAGATCAAATCCCTTGCTGATAAGCTCTTCGCAACGCTTGGTGTCCTGAAGCAGAATCGCCTCGTGAAGTTCCGAGCCCACGCGAGCCCCTTTAGCGATGAATAGTTCGGCAATCGCTCTTGAGTAGGTGCCTGTTTCGATGGTCACGTAAAAAGGGTAGTAGCCCGAACCGGACTTCCGGTTGGGGTCGGCGCCCCGCGAAAGCAGCAACTCCATAAAGCAGATATCGCCACATTCAGCCGCATGGTGAAGCAGGGTCCAGCCCTCTTCGTCGCAGGCAGTCGTCCAGGTTTCAGGTGCTTCGGCAAGGCACTCCGCAAAACGCTCGAGTTCTCCCTCGTGCATCCATGCCAGCAGCGTATCGAAATCACACATCTCAGGCAACACTTACAAGTTTCACTTCAAAGATCAGCGTCGAACACCCTTTGATAGTTCCGTCCGTACGGCTGCCATATCCCTTTTTATACGGGATAAAGATCTCCCAGGTAGAGCCTTCGGGCATAATTTTCAGAATATCCTGCCATCCCTCGATCACTTCGTAAACGCGGAAAATAGCCGGAAGTTCCTCTCCCAGATTCGAGTCAAACTCTTTTCCGTCGATAAAGGTCCCTTTGTAGAACACCTGTACCAGCGAAGTCGATGTAGGGATACGTCCGTTTCCGGCTTCCAGAATGCGGTATTGTACCCCACCCGGGATTTCGATGATCCCTTCCTTCTTTTTATTCTCCTCGAGGAAACGCAAGTTCTCCTCTTTGTAAGCACTGCTTTTTACTTTATTTCTCATATTTCTGTTTTATCGGAGTACAAAGATAACGATAATTCGATGCGGTTACAGCTCCAGCAGGATACCCACCGGACAATGGTCCGATCCATCCATCTCGGGCGAGATAAAAGCATCCTTCAGTGCCGGTTGAATCGAAGCCGAAATCAGGAAGTAGTCGATGCGCCAGCCAATGTTTTTGGCACGTGCACCTGCCCGATAGCTCCACCAGCTGTAAGCTCCCGTCTGTTCGGGATACAGGGCGCGGAACGTATCCACAAATCCACCCTCTGTGTATCGGTCCATGCCGTCGATCTCCTCCTGCATAAATCCCGCCGCTTTGTTGTAGTTGGCTTGCGGACGAGCGATGTCAATCGGCTTGTGTGCCACATTCATATCGCCGCAAAGAACCACCGGTTTCGTTTCTTCGAGTTTTTTCAGAAAGCCGAAAAATGCTTTGTCCCACTCCTGGCGGTAATCCAGTCGCAACAGCTCGCTGCCCGAATTAGGGACATACACATTAACGAGGTAGAAGCGGTCAAACTCAGCCGTGATCACCCGTCCCTCCTGATCGTGCTCCTCAATCCCGATTCCGTACGAAACGCTCAAGGCCGGTTGTTTCGTGAGAATAGCCGTCCCCGAATAGCCTTTTCGCTGTGCCGAATGGCAATATACGTGATACCCCTCGAGAGCCGAAAGCGTGTCGGCCACCTGGTCGTCCTGCGCCTTGGTTTCCTGCAGGCAGAGGATGTCGCAATCCAGCGTTTTGAGGTGATCAAAGAATGATTTTTTTGCAACGGCACGAATACCGTTTACATTCCAGGATACTAATTTCATGCGTCTATGTGTTTAGAGTAATTGATGAGGTGAAGGTAGGAAAAGATTTCAGAATATGCTTGTTTTTCACGTTTTGTGTCGCTTCAGAGGAGTTGCAGTCGCCCCGAAGCACAAAGACGACGGGGTTAATCGTCGTCTTTGTAGAGGTTCCTCGATTCGGCAAAGCTTTTTCCCCAATCGTCGAGGCTTTGTATGACAGGTATGATGCTGCGCCCTAAAGGCGTAAGCTCATATTCTACGCGGGGCGGAACTTCGGGATAAACGATACGTTCCACCAGTCCGTTCTTTTCGAGGGAACGCACCGAATAGGTAAACATCCGGTTAGATACCCCCGTGATCGTACGTTGCAAGTCGCTCGAGCGCTGAGCCCCGTCGATCAGGTGAAACAGAATCAGACTCTTGTATTTGTCACCGATCACATCCATTACGAATGCCAGCGAGCAGTAATACGTTTCGCCTTCGTAGACAATCTTACGTTTAGAGGAGTCTTTCATTGTTTAGTTTTCGTCCCAGATTGAGCTGATCGAGTAAGGTCCTCCCTCTTTCACGATAAAGGAGCCGTTCCCCGTACGAATGCCTGTATGCAACTGTCCGATCCGAAGCATCTCTTCTTCGCTCAGCACCACCTTCAGCGCACCGAAATTCTCTTCGATACGGTGTTTTTTTACCGATTTCGGAATTTCCACAATCCCACGTTGTAGTCCCCAGGCAATCAACACCTGTGCCGGGCTTGCCTCATGTGCTTGGGCAATGTCGAGAATCACCGCATTGTTCAACACTGTTTCCGTTCCTGGTTTCACTTCCCCACCCAGCGGAGCGTAGGCTGTCACCAGAATATCCTCGGCAGTACAGAACTCCACCAACTCCTCCTGGTTGAAATAGGGGTGTACCTCCACCTGATTCATCTCCGGTTTGATGCTTGCACTTGCAATAATACCCTTCAGTTTCGGGATGCTGAAATTTGAAACACCGATATGGCGCGTAAGCCCCTTCTGCTGCATCTCTTCCATTGCCTTCCAGGTAACCTCCAGCGGCAACTCCTCCAGAGAGATCAGGTCGTCCGCCGTTTCCGGAATCAAAGCCGAAGCCTTGAAAGCTGCCGGCCAATGGATCAGATACAGATCCAGATAGTCAAGTTTCAGATCCGAAAGCGTTTTGCGCAAAGCCGGTTCAACCTCCTCCGGACGGTGTGCATTGTTCCAGAGTTTCGACGTGATAAAAAGCTCCTCGCGTTTCACCACCTGCTCGTTGAAAAGAATTTCCAGAGCAGCACCTACTTCGTGCTCATTGCCATAAATAGCAGCACAGTCGATATGTCTGTACC
>JBOFXU010000233.1:0-2112 GCA_051654305.1 Bacteroidales bacterium
ACTGTCGCCTCAGGAACAACTGTCGCTGCGTCACACCATCGACTGGAACGAATTTACAGCCACACCTCCCCGCATTGCCGGTGAGCAAACAGTGAAAGTGAGTGTCAGCGAATTACTCCCTTACATGAACTGGAGATTCTTTTTCCACACCTGGAAATTCAATGCCCGATTCGCCGAAATCGCTAAGATTCACGCCTGCGACGGCTGTCGTGCCGAGTGGTTACTCTCATTCAACGGCGAGGAGCGCAACAAGGCCTCCGAAGCTCTTTCACTCTTCCGCGATGCCGAAAAGACCTTACAGGAACTGATGGGCAACGAAACCGAGATTGAAGCGATCTTCCACATTCTGCCTGCACGGGCACAGCAGGACTCGATTCTGTTCGACACCGCCAAAGGAACTGTCGCGTGGAAATTCGAGAGACAACGCCGGGCAAACGACATGGGTACATGTCTCTCGCTGGTCGATTTCGTAGCACCCGACTCCGACTATGTCGGCGCATTTGCCGTAAGCGAAGGCTCTGCCTATGAAGCTCTGATCGATCACGCCCGTCACACAGGCGACGACTTCAGAACTATGTTGCTTCAAACGCTTGCAGACAGACTGGTAGAAGCAGGAGCCGAATGGTTGCACGAGAAGATCCGAAAAGAGTTCTGGGGATATGCTCCGAACGAACAACTGACGATCGACGAAATGTATAAATGCAGATACCAAGGCATACGTCCGGCAGTGGGATATCCCTCTATTCCGGAACAGAAATCGACACATATTCTTCACGAACTGATCGATCTGTCCAAAATCGGCATACGTCTGACCGAGAACGGAGCAATGGCACCGGCAGCGTCCGTTTCAGGACTCTACTTTATGCATCCCGAATCAAAATATTTTATAATCGACTGATCTTCAATACCCTGAAACACAGACAGGGCTACTGGTAAAATACCGGTAGCCCTGTCTCTTTTTTTATACCTGACGGCTCCCCTTCCATCCCGTCTGGATAGAGTTGAAACAAGAAAATATAAATACGACCAGCGTGTAAACTGAACGCCTACTGATTTGTTTATTAATACGGATTCAGATTCAAGTGATTTGAAAAATTAATAACTATCTTATAATTCATTTATTCACTTTGGGTTCTATTTTTTATTTACTCTCCGCTAAATTTTTTTTTTACGGATTTTAAAAGGCTGAATTTCACTTCTACGAAATTCAGCCTTTGCTTTTTTTATCCGGCATCCCCTCAAATACGTAGCATTTCCAGTTTTTTTCGCCCGAAACACTATTTAACTCAAAAGTAAAACATTGAAATACAACAAAATACACAGCGTTGTAACTATCATACAAAATTGTGCCGTCTTGTAGCGTGCAGGTAAAAGGTGCAACTTTGCAGCAGAAAAAAAAATAAACAGTTATGATGAAACAACTAAAAAGAACCTTTACCGTACTTCTGCTTCTGATGTTACTTCCTGTAGCTAATGCACAAACCTCTACGGTAGCAAATCCGAAAAAAACAATGGAAAATTCAAACAAGCCCTATCCGAAAGCATTTTCTCACATTGGCATCACCGTGCCTGACCTGGACAAAGCCGTAGCGTTCTATACCGACGTGATGGGCTGGTACACAATTATGTCACCGACAGTAGTGGTGGAAGAGAACGAGACAGCTATCGGTCAGATGTGTATCGATGTATTTGGCTCTGGTTGGGGGACGTTCCGCATTGCACATATGTCTACTTCAGACGGAATCGGAATCGAACTATTTGAGTTCAAACAAAGTAAAGATCTGAAACCTGTCTTTGATCCTTACCGCACAGGCTTATTTCACTTCTCGGTTCAGGACCCTGACGTAGAAGGATTGGTGGCTAAAATCGTCGAAAATGGCGGAAAGCAACGTATGCCAATTCGTGAATACTATCCGAACGAAAAACCGTACCGCATGTGTTACGTAGAAGATCCATTCGGAGTTGTATTTGAGATCTACTCGCACTCCTACGAACTTCACTACTCTGCAGGTGCTTACAAATAATATTTCCGAGGCTGTCTGACCCCAACAAGGTCAGACAGCCTATTTTTTTGCTATGGCACTCCCATACCTACGTTCCCTTTTAGTAAGT
>JBOFXU010000234.1:0-2164 GCA_051654305.1 Bacteroidales bacterium
CTCCCTGAATATTGTCAATCTCTCTCCCGTACAGGACCGTCTCGAGAAGATCCGTCAGGCACAGGCAAACGATGTATGCATCGTTACCTATGGCGTACTTGTGACCGAAGAGGAGTATATGACACAGAAGGAGTGGGCAATGGTAGCGCTCGATGAAGCCCATACCATCAAAAATAAAGAGACCAAGATGTCCAAGGCGGCCATGAAACTCAAGGCCGGTTTCCGTCTGATTCTTACGGGTACCCCGATTCAGAATCACCTGGGCGAGATCTGGAACCTCTTCAACTTTATCAATCCCGGTCTGCTCGGCTCGTTCGAGCGTTTCCGCGATCGCTTCGTTGTTCCGATTGTCGAGATGAAAGACAAGGAGCAGCAACGTCGTCTGAAGAAACTCATCTCCCCGTTCCTGCTTCGTCGTACGAAGAGTGCCGTGCTGGATGAGTTACCACCGAAAACAGAGATTGTGAAAGAGGTACAGCTCTCCGAGGCCGAAGTTGCCGCATATGAGTTGCTTCGTCGCGAAGCCGAAACCAAGCTGACCCAGGAGGGCGATATTACCCAGATTCAGGCACTTGCCGAAATTACCCGTCTGCGTATGGCAGCGTGTAATATCAATCTGGTCAACAAAAATGTCGAACTGCCGAGCTCCAAAATCGAAACCTTCCTCGATGTGGTCGATGAGCTGAGCGAGAACAACCACCGTGCGCTTGTTTTCAGTCAGTTTACCTCCCATCTGGCACTGATTCGTAAGGCGCTCGATGCGAAAGGGATTTCCTATCTCTACCTCGATGGGTCTACCACCATTCCCGAACGCGAGCGTCTGGTGAAAACCTACCAGTCGGGCGATGATCTGCTGTTCCTGATCAGCCTTAAAGCCGGAGGATTGGGACTCAATCTGACCGCTGCCGACTTTGTGATCCACATGGATCCATGGTGGAATCCGGCGATCGAAGATCAGGCCTCCGACCGGGCTTACCGAATCGGACAGACCCGACCGGTGACCATCTACCGTCTGATTGCAAAAGATACGATAGAAGAGAAAATCATTCGTCTGCATGCGACCAAAAAAGATCTTGCCGACTCCCTGTTGGAGGGCACCGATCTGTCGCACAAGCTCAGTCGCGAAGATTTACTCGATTTACTCAAAGGATAATCAAAGAGGCGCTTGAAGAAGCGCCTCTTTTTTTGTGCCATTCAAAAAATTCAACTATCTTCGTTTTTGCTAAATTTTGGAATTAACTCTTAAATAAATAAAGCTTATATGTCGAAGAAAAATATAGCTCTGGTATTGGCCAGCGGAGGAGCCAGAGGAATAGCACATATTGGCGTGATCCGCGAGTTAGAGCGACGTGGCTACACCATCTCCTCCGTTGCCGGAACCTCCATGGGAGCGGTGATCGGTGGATTTTATGCCATGAATCAGATCGACGCCTATGCCGATTTTATGTGCTCCCTCAGCCAGGAGAATATCTACAAGCTGATGGATTTCACCTTCACGAAACATGGATTTCTCAAAGCCGAGAAGGTATTTAAACACATCGAGCAGTTTATCCCCGATCAGCAGATCGAGGAGCTCAATATCCCTTTTTCTGCCGTAGCGGCAGATCTGGTCAAGATGCAGGAAGTGGTCTTTTCGCAGGGAAGTGTCTATCGCGCGATGCGTGCCTCCATTGCCATTCCCGCCGTGGTGACCTCCGTCGTTGATAACGATCGTGTGCTGGTCGATGGCGGCATCCTCAATCCCCTGCCTCTGAATCATGTACACCGCAGTCCCGGGGATCTTCTTGTGGCAGTCAATCTCTACGATACCCCCACGCCGGCACGTTTGCAAAGCCCGGCCCACGACGAGATCGACTTCTTCGAACGGGGAGACGGTTACCTTCATAGAATCTACAAAAGCTATAAAAACGTGCGCAAGCGGGTCATTCAACCCCGGAAACACAAACATACCCCGTCCCGTCCTGCTCACGGGCTGGATATGAGCTACGTGTCGTTGCTCAATCTCTCTACCACCATGATGTCGCAACGGATTGCGGCCATGTCCATCGCCATCGAAAAGCCTGATCTGGTGATTAATATCCCCTGTCAAAGCATCAGTACCTTTGATTTTCACAAAGCGGAGGAGTTGATAGCCATCGGCATCGAAACCGCGGTCGAGGCACTG